>JBDTVG010000058.1:0-7713 GCA_040007395.1 Chloroflexota bacterium | reverse complement strand
CTTGCCCTAATCCTGATCTGTCTGGGTGGCGGCTTTGGCTGGCTGCTGATTCTGCTGGGTCAGTCGAATTTGTTTGGTTCGCTGCCTATCGATACGATCTTGCCAGAGGGCTATACGTTCTATCTGCTGTATGGTTTGCCACATCTGGCGCTGGCACGGATCGGGTTGCTAAGTGGCTTGCTATTCACTTTCCACGCGCTGACGCTCAAATCGCGTTGGATGCCTACGATGATCTTTGCCGGATTATGTTGGCTAGTCATGGCGCTGTGTGTCCCTTTTTACATTGGCGTGCTTTACGCGATTCTCGGCGTATGGGGGCTAGCAGCGCTGCTCCGCTATCGACGCTTTCCGACCGCGTTGTTCGTGCGCTGTGTCGTTGGGGCGCTCGTACCGTTTCCCTACTTTGTCTATAACCTGTACATTTTCGCCGCGAATCCGGTGCTCAAGGCGTGGGCGGTTCAGAATACGCTGCCCTCGCCCAACCCGATCCATTATGTGTTTGGCTATGGCTTATTGGCAGTGCTGGCGCTGCCCGCGATCCGCTGGGCTTGGCAGCGCGGCTTGCATCGCACGCCGTACCTTTTGCTGCCTGCGTGGGTGATCGCTGCGCCTGTGCTAGCGTATCTGCCGATCTCGGTACAGCGTCGTTTGTTGGAAGCAATCTTTGTGCCGCTGTGCATTCTGGCAGTGATGGGCTTGCGTTTGTGGTGGATGGGGTCGGGCGTGCGACGCTATCCGCGTCGGGCAAAGTTGGTTTGGCGCGAAGCCGTGATCGGGGTGATTATGCTGCTGTTGCCTACTTCACTGCTATTGCTGGTTGGTGGCGTAACCGCGCCAAGTCAAGCGGGATTGTCAGATAATTTATTCCACACCAGCCGCGAAATTGCTGCGTTAGACTGGTTGAATACGCACAGTGTGCCTGACTCCGTTGTGCTTTCGACATTGGAGACAGGCAACTACCTCCCTGCGCAGGCTAGCTTGCGTACCTATATCGGACACAGCCCAGAAACGATCAATCTCGATGCCAAGCGCGATCTGGCGACTCGTTTTTTTGAGGGAAAACTCACCGAAACAGAACAGCGCTCCCTATTTGACGATAACCGTATCCGCTACGTAATCTACGATCCCGGCGTACCGCCTATCGATAGCCCTGATCTGATCTCCATTTATAGCGGCGATCAAGGTGATCGGGGCGGCTACGCGATCTACGAAGTACGCCAGCGCTAAAAATCTCGTGATCATGCAACCGCCACAATCAACCGACTCTTATAACAACTACTATAGACCGGCTGTTGCCACAATACCGGGATCGAGAATGGCAGGAAATTCTGCTTTTATGAACACCTTAACGCCTTCATCTCCTGTCAAGCGTAACCAAAATGATCTCTCATTCGGTTCAATTTCGAGCGTAAAGTTGAAGAATGGACAGCACAGTCTCTCATTGGCAACATATTCGGCGGCTTTAAGGATCATCGCTGATGTGCTCGGCAATCGGAATGCGTAGCCATTGGGTAGCGTTTGTATTTCTTGAACCGCCGCAAATAGGCTGTGAGACAAAACTTCATGCAGTTCTCTCTGGTCAGCAGAAATGGCGTTTAGGTTACAAGCGATGATGGATTCGTTGGGTGAAGTTGTATCGTTTAGCATCGATTTTCCTTTCAAGATCTAAAGTACAATGAGCAGACTATCCGTTTCCTTATGCGGCTCGGAATCCTGCGGCCTCGGCAACATGCTCGCGTAGTAAGCTATTCGCCTCGAACACAGATCGCATATAGGCTTTGACCCCCTCACCGCCTGCCAAGCGTAACCAGAATGGGCCACTGTTCGGCGTAATCTCCAGCGTAAAGTGTAAGAACGCGCAGCACAGCCGTTCATTGCTGATATAGTTGGCTATCTTAAGCAGCATCGACGAGTCGGAAGGCAGGCGAAACTGATAGCCGTCGGGCGTTTCCTGCACTTCCAACACAGCGGCATAGACTTGTTTGCCATTTTCAACCCATTGATTTCTCATTTCGGCGGGAATGGCATTCGGATTGCAGGCAATCACGACTTCATCGATAACTTCATTATGGGGTGTAGTATCACTTTGCACGGAAGGTTCCTCTCTGACAGATTCCTGATCGCTTCAATTTTGGCTAATTGGTTGACTGTTTACTTCACTGGTCGTCGCATTTGTCGTACTGGTCGGTTGCGAGTCTGCTTTTCGGCTGGCAGAGCGTGACATCGTCTCCGGCTTTTGCCGCAGCCAAGTTAACCCAAGCCCCAGACTAACTACCGAAAGCAGCGTCAGACCCCCATAGACCCAGCCAAGATGTTGGGTAATCCACACGGCGGCGGGTGTTCCCGCTAACAGCACGAGGACAATCGGTACAATCAGCGGTGTGCAGCATGGGCTGGTGACACATGCCACACCGAACATCACTACACTGCGGATGGATTGCCAAATCGTCGCGTTATGAGTCGCCGATGTATTACGGTAGGGTTGCTCTGCCTCCGTTTCAGGGTTCAATACTGCGATGTTTTCATCGGCAGTGTGTTTTCGCGGGGTAATACAATAGGTACTGCCATCGTCCGTAGTACGGCAGCAGTTTTCAACGATTGTTTCAGGCATTGCTGCTCCTTTCAATAAATAGCCTACAGGTGATTTATCGTCTGAATGTTGTACAACAATTGAACTCTAGCATTTGAACCGCAGTTTAAGTCAAGGGGTGAAAATATTATGGAGCAACCGAAACAACTGACCATTGGCGAAGTGGCGAGTCGAGTGGGTATCCGCACGTCGGCTATTCGCTTTTATGAACGAGTTGGGCTTTTGCCAGCACCACAGCGGATCAATGGTCGGCGGCAGTACGAAGCAGCGGTTATTCAGAAAATTCGGGGCATTCAAATGGCTCAGAAAGCTGGCTTTACGGTCGGGGAAATTCGCACATTGTTCTACGAATTTCCGATAGATACGCCACCGTCAGCACGTTGGCATACTCTTTCTAAGCAAAAATTGGCAGAAATAGAAGTGCTACAAAATCGAGTCAACACGATGCGGAGTCTGTTGGAACAAACCACTGAATGTCAGTGTGCGACGCTTGATGACTGCATGGCAGGGATAGAGACGCTCGAAGCGGCTCAACAAGGTCAGAGGTTATGTGATGGTTCTATAACCCCTCGCTCAGAGTGAAGCGCAATGAAGCGAGGGGTTAGATGTTTCGGGTTTAGGCTAATTTAGTCTGAATCTTTAGCCGCTTTGCCATCCTGACGAGTGGCGGCTTCCATCAATTTCTGGATACGTGGAACCATATCCGCCGGGTTGGGCAAGATCCCTTCAAGCAGCAAGGCGCTTTCCAAAAGCTGTTCTGCAATGTCATCTACGATTGGGTTATCGCCAAGCGTTGCCAGATTGCGGATCAGTGGGTGGCGCGGGTTAATTTCGAGGATACGCTTAGGGGCATTGAAGCCCTTGTCAAGCATCCGATAGACGCGCTCCATATCCGCACCGAAGCCCTTGTCGGCACTGACCAGTCGTGCTGGACTTTCGGTGAGCACCTTTGATTCGCGCACCTCGCTCACCCGATCTCCTAGCGTTTGCTTGAAACGTTCGAGTAGCGTCCCCAAATCATCGGAAGATAGCGGTTCGCTTTCGTCAGGCTGATCTTGAGAGGCAGGCAATTCCAGATCGGCATCCGCGCCGTTGGTCAGTTTCCGACCCTGAAACTCGGTCAGGGCGTTCATCATGAAGCTGTCAATCGTGTCGGTTAGGAACAAGACTTCAATGCCCCGCGACTTGAATGCATCCAGATGGGGGCTGTATGCAATCGAACGCGCATCCTCACCGAACAAGTAGTAAATTTCTTCCTGACCTTCGGCCATCCGATCAAGATATTGTTGCAGCGACACCCAACCGTCCGCGTCAGTGGAACTGTGGAAACGCAGCAGCGGAGTCAGGCGGGTACGGTTGGTCGCATCTGTCGCGACCCCTTCTTTGACTAGCTTGCCGAACTCGTCCCAGAAGCCGATATACTTGTCGTCTTCTTTTTCTTCATTTTCGTTGGGTTCACCTTTTTTCGTGGCAAGCGTCTCAAGTTCACCGATCAGCTTACTGCTTAAGGTTGTCTTGAGCCGAGTCATGACCCGGTTGGCTTGCACCGTTTCTCGCGAGATATTCAGCGGCAGATCTTCCGAATCGACCACGCCCTCGACAAAACGTAACCACGCCGGCAGCAGGTCTTTAGCGTGCTGCTGGATCAAGACTTTGCGGGCATAAAGCTGTGGTCCACTTTCATTGTTTTCGGAGAACAGCCCGCGATCCAGCCGCGAGGGGATATATAACAAACTGTAGAACTGCACAGGCGCATCGCTCACCAGATGAACGTGCAGCAGCGGCTCACCATAATCGAAGGTCAACTGCTTGTAGAAGTCCAGATATTCCTGATCGGTGACTTCGCGAGGCGAACGTCGCCACAGCGCTTGCTGGGCGTTGACTACCTTTTCGCCAATATAGATCGGGAAGGCCACATAGTTCGAGTGCTTCTTGACAATGCGTTCTAGCGTATAGTCGGTCAGGAACTCCTCGGCATCGTCCTTGACATGGATCACAATGTCACTGCCACGAGTCGTTTTTTCGGCGGGTTCGATGGTAAAGGCGTTGCTGCCGTCGCTAGTCCATGTGTAAGCTTGATCTTCGGGGCGGAACGAGCGTGACGTGACGCTGACGGTATCGGCAATCATGAACACCGAGTAAAAGCCAATGCCGAACTGACCAATAATATCGCTTGAACTGTCGCCTTTTTCCTTGAGCGCGTTGAGAAATGATTGTGCACCGGAATGGGCAATTGTCCCCAGATTGGCGATCATTTCGTCTTTGTTCATGCCAATCCCGGTATCACTAATCGTGATCGTCTTCGCGTCCTTATCTGCCGAGATATGGATCGCCAGTTCAGCGTCAGGATCGACGACATCTTTGGTGGTGAGCATCTCAAATTGCAGCCGATTGATCGCGTCTGACGCATTCGAGACAAGTTCGCGCAGAAAAATCTCGCGATCTGTGTACAGTGAATGCACCAGAATATTCAGTAATTGTTGAACTTCCGCACGAAACTCATAAGATTGTGTTGTATCGGTCATAGGTAATTACCCCCCAGACTTTGTTAAGATAAACTTCTGCTGAGATAGTACCGATGTTTTGCAAGAAAATCGCAAGAATCTGATCAGAAGGTTATTGGGATGTTCATGTGATCATCCAACTGCCCTATTGACTTTGCGCGATAGGCAGATCAATATAGTCGCAGTTAATGTCGCTAAGGAAAGAGTGTAACATGCCACCTGGACGTAAAATCACGCCGACTCCGGTTACGGCGGGGTTGACTGTGCAAGAACTGGTTGACCTCCACTTCAACGCCTACAATGCAGGCCGTTTACGTGAGGCTTGCCAAATCTTTGCCAACAAAGTCTGTCTGGATGGCGTAACGGTTGGCCTGACGATCTCTGGGGCGATGACTCCGGCGGGGCTGGGCTTTGCCACTGTCGTACCGCTGATCGAGGCAGGGCTGGTCGATTGGATTGTTTCGACAGGCGCGAACCTGTACCACGACATCCACTACTCGCTCGGTATGGAACTTTTCGCCATCTCGCCACAGGTCGATGATGTGCAACTGCGCGATGAAAAACTCATTCGCATCTATGACATAGTTTTTGATCAATCTGTGTTGCTGGATTCAGATGCGTTTTTGCGGAAGATCATGGTCGCACCGGAATTTCAGCGCAAAATGGGAACTTCCGAGATGCACTATTTGTTGGGTAAATATGTGCGGGAAGCCGAAGATGCACTTATGGCGCGAGGGCTTGGCACGCAGCATCGCTCAATTCTGAGCGCGGCTTACGCCCACGCCGTGCCGATCTACACCTCTAGCCCCGGCGATTCGACGCTGGGCATGAATGTTGCGGCACTACGATTGGCGGGTAACAAACTCGAACTAGATGTCGAACACGATGTAAACGAGAGTACTGCCATTGTCCATAACGCCAAAGCCAGTGGCGGCAAAAGCGCTGTTGTGATCTTCGGTGGAGGTAGCCCGAAAAATTTCGCGCTGCAAACCGAACCACAGATGCAAGAAATTCTCAATATCCCGGAGCGCGGACACGACTACTTCATCCAGTTCACTGATGCACGCCCCGATACAGGCGGACTGTCCGGCGCGACCCCTTCCGAGGCCGTGACATGGGGCAAGATCGATCCTGAGCAGTTGCCAGATACAGTGGTATGCTATTGCGATTCAACGATTGCGTGGCCAATCATGACGGCTTACGCGCTGAACGTGGGGCGCAAGCGTCCACTCAAGCGACTCTATGATCGGCGCGTCGAGATTATGGATCAACTGCAAAAGGCGTTCGAGGCCAACCAATCGGACGACGAGTCGTAGGAGAATAACCCGGACGCAATGCGCCGGACTCGCAATTAAGGTAAAGAAAGGACCAGCGCAATGCCGAAAGTATTCTTCGTAGAGAATCCGGCGAAGGCAGACTACAAAGTATTTCTCGTCGATCTCGCGTCGAAGGCTGACGAGAAAGTCTTTGTCGTGGACTTCGAGCGGCACGCCGATAAGAAAGTCTATGTGGTCGATGACCCTAAACGTGCTGACAAAAAAGTATTCGTAGTCGATTTTCCATCACAGGCAGACTAACCTTGAGTGATTACCGCCATCCAGAACGCTTCCTCGGCCTTGACGATGAGTGCAGCAAGCGCGAAAACAGTGCGGCATGGGTGCTGCCTGTGCCGCTTGAAATGACGACTTCCTATGTCGGCGGGACGCGCTTTGGCCCCGCCGCGATTATTGAGGCTTCCAATCAGGTCGAGTTGTACGATACACAGGTCGGGTCGGAAGCGGCCCTCGATTATGGTGTGCATACCTTGCCGACTCTGCATCCCGATCTATCATCGCCGCAAAGTGCTGTCGAGTCGATTACCAGTGCTGTCACCGAACTCCCCTTGAAGGATCGTCTGCTAGTATCATTAGGTGGCGAACACACGATCACGCCGGGAGTGGTGGCAGCGTTCGCGCTGCGCTATCCAAACTTGCTCATTGTGCAGATCGACGCGCACGGCGATCTGCGAAACACGTTCGATGGCACGCCTTGGAGCCATGCCTGCGCGATGCGGCGCTGCTTGCCTTATGCCCATCTGTTGCAATTTGGGATTCGCTCGGTGTGTCAGGAGGAAGTGACCTTCATGCGCCAGACGGATCGCGTTAAGACATGGACTGCCGAAGCGATGCACAGTGACACCAAACGGCGCTATTTAAACCAGTTGCGCGATAGTCTGGAAAACCGCCCCGTCTATCTGACGATTGATGTAGATGGCCTTGATCCGTCCATCCTCCCGGCAACGGGAACCCCAGAACCGGGCGGAATTGGCTGGTATGACTCTCTGGATTTGATCCGCACGGTGGCGGAGAACACTAAAATCATCGCCTTTGATTGTGTCGAACTCAGCCCGACTCCGGGGGCGCACGCTTCGGCCTTCACCGCTGCGAAGTTGATCTACAAGACGCTGAACTATATCATGCTGTCCCGCGGTGCTATCACGCCGAACGCTAGCTGAGGAATACAGCGCGAGGCAGACCCGACCCCTACACAAAAACGCATTAGATGTAGGGGCTAGGGCTGACCATCATAGGCATGAAGGTAAGACAATTAAAGGGCCTCGCGGAGTAAACGCTGGCGAGT
>JBDTVG010000057.1:0-11362 GCA_040007395.1 Chloroflexota bacterium | reverse complement strand
ATGTCATTGTGAAAGAGGGTCTACAGATCGATAATCCTCAGTGGGGGATTGAAACAACGGATTCCTTCCGTTGAGGCAACCGTTGCGAGCTGTCTACAGATCGATAATCCTCAGTGGGGGATTGAAACATCATGACCGCCAAGAATGGGTCGGTCTTAATACACAAATACAACGCAAGCATTGTCCCTACAAATTTCCGATTGGCTGTAGGGACGTGGCTTGCCGCGTCCGTGTCTGTCCGATCATACACAAATGCCGGACAACGCAAGCATTGTCCCTACAATAGAACCCTGTAGGGACGCGGCTGAATTGGTAGTCACAACTCGGCCCCGTAGGAGGTGAAGCCAATATTGGGAATGACTTGACCTCAAAGGGCAGGGATGGATAATAGACGCTATGAACCGTACTGACCGACTATACGCCCTTGTGGAGAAACTGCGTGCTCGCGCACCCCTAACCATGCGCGCCGCTCAGCTAGCTGAGTATTTCGAAGTCAGCACCCGCACTATCGAGCGCGACTTGCTGGCTCTTCAGGAAGCTGGCGTGCCCATTTGGTCACAGCCCGGCCCGGGCGGTGGTTATGGCCTCAATGTGGAGGCTACCTTACCGCCGTTGAACCTCACACCTGCTGAAGCGGTGGCTCTCGCTACCGCCCTTGCCGCCGCGAACACTATGCCCCTAGCTGAGGCCGGTCAATCCGCACTCAAGAAGATTGTCGCTGTGATGGCCGCTGCGCCCAGAGACACTGCCTCCCATTTGGTCAGCCATATTCGAGTCGTTCAGGGAGCGAGCAGTCTCGCCAGCCCGATCTTCGATGTCATTCAACGGGCGCTCGTTGATAGTGTCGCCGTTGAGCTGGCCTATCGTGATGCCGAAGGCGATGAGACGCTGCGCGTCGTTGAACCCGGAGGTATCATCAACACCCCCAACGGTTGGTATCTGGCCGCTTGGTGCCGCCTGCGCCAAGCGTCTCGTGCCTTTCGTTTGGATCGGATCGCCCATCTGACCCTCACTCAGGAGCGGATTACCCCACGATCCCTCGACTCCTTGCTCGCCGATATCCCTTACGAATGGGTCCAACCAATCCTGAGGTAGCCTCAAAATATCGTCGACTATTCGACGATAAATCCCGACATAATGTTGTCGCCACCCCGATGTACAATAGACTTGTATCCCTTTAAATCAGTATAACGGGAGTGATTTCTAATGACTTTCAAAGCCCCTTTCGCGTTCGCCCTAGAGTACGTCTCGGACATCGAGGCGGCAAAACGTTTCTACGTCGATGTCTTCGGCTTGCAGATTGACCGCGAATCTCCGGTGTTCGTCCAGTTTAAAGATCAGGCGGGTGTCCGGTACGCCGTCGCCAGCGATGAGTCGCTGAGTGGCAGCCGTGGCCTAGAGTTATATTGGCTCGTGGATGACGCTGAGGCTGCCTTCAAGACGCTATCGCAAAAAGCCGAGGTTAGTTTCCCCCTCAAACAGATGCCCTTCGGCAAGGTCTTCGGCATCAAGGACCCGGCCGGGCAAACTCAATTCCTTGTGGAGTTTGTCCAGAACCGACCGAGCCAGAGTGCATAAGAGAATGGATATAGCGCGGGCGGCGATGTCCTGAACGGGGAAGCAGATTACGCCTATCATAATCCCCGCCTCTTATCGAACGCCGCCATTTGATTCTGTTCGATCAGCGTTACGCCAAATTGAGGGCGGTCAGTCGCTTTTTCCTCAGTGGTCCTATTATTCCTATTCGCTCCACTCGCACTACTCACCTCACTCACCCCCCTAAAGGGGGGTGTGAGTGTGAGTGAGTGATTTGTGTCGGTGCTCACATCGCTCACGTGAGTAGATGGTGAGCTGTGAGTGAGTAGCGTCACTTGCTCTACACCAGCATCCGTAAGGCAGTAGGGATCGCCCTTCGCACCTTGTCTTACGAAGTCGCGCCGCATCAGGCTAGAGAGGGTACGGTTAAGGCTCTGATCGTGCAGCCCTAGCACTGCCTTGATCGTGGCCCATTTGCCGCCCGTCACGCGCATCGTTTCAAGCGATAACGTTTCAAGGACCTTTAACTCACGGGCCGTGAGTGGATCGGCGTTCGTGTGAGCAACTTTGTTAGCGGGGATGAGTACACAGCTTGTCCGCCCATCGCGTGATTCCGCCGGAATCAATCGCAGATAACGCGGCGTGAACGGCTCACCGTCCTTAACCTTGCTACAGGTGAGGGTAATTAGGCCATCGTCATTGGTGAGTTCGATCATCATATCTGCTGCGCCGCGTAGTGCGGACGATCCGCGCTCCCCAGCGCCGTTCTTACCCGTATGATGCACCACCAGCACGGTTGCGCCCGTCTCACGTTTAATCTGGTCGCACGCCTCAATCACCAGCCCCATATCGCGGCTGGAATTCTCATCGCCGCCGATCATGCACCGGGCGAGGGTGTCGAGGATGATCAGCTTGGGTGCGGCGGGCTTCACGCTGGCGATAAAGGCTTGGACTTCGCTGGCATCCAACAGGGGCAGCGCACTGTCGATGACTCTCAGGGTGTCCGCCGAACGCCCGCTAAACTTGACAGCCGCATAGATACGGTCAACCAGTCCGGTTGCGCCTTCAGCCGCCAAATAGATCACCGGAGCAGTCTTGGCAACATCGAGGGCATAATCCAGCGCCTGAAATGACTTGCCCGTGCCGCTGGCTCCAAACAGCACGGCAAAGGCAGCGGCAGGCAGTTCATTCGTGTGCAGCCACGCGACAGGTGGACGCTGTTCCAGATCGGCAAGCGTCCATAGGTGATACTTTTGCGCGAGGCGATCCATGCTACTCACAGCACTCACCTGTGAGTCGTTTGTGAGTAAGTCCGGCGCGGCCTGCGCCACGATCAGCGGCGGCGTATCGGTAATGCCGTCAATAATGCCACCAAGTACCGCGTCCCCACCCTCGGCTTCGTACCACTCCGCAACATCCTTATAGCGATCTGGGGTATAGGCAAAGCTCACCCGATGGGCATACGGGTGTAGTTGGTTAGCCACCTCGATGGCGTGGCGCTGTCCAGCAAAATGCTTGGCAGGCGGATCGTTGTCAGGGATAATGACCACATCGGCATCCTTGAAATACCGAGCAATCTGCGCCACGACTTTAGGCTTATTGGCCCCCATCTGGTTGCAGGTCGCCTCAAGCCCCAGTTTCACCAGCGTATCCGCGTCTTTTTCACCCTCGACATAGTAGATAGTGCGCTGTGCGTTTATTGCCGCTGCGACTTCGGGGCAACGGTACGGGACGTGTTCCACGCCATCCATATTCCAGAGATAAGCGCCGGGTTTACTGGGATCGGGCCGTCGTTGATTGAATGCTTTAGGGTTATACCTAACGGTCTGACTCCGCAATGCTCCGTCAAGGCCACGATAGTCGTAAGTCTTGACCATCTGCTTTTTAACTTCGGCGTGGTGGGCTTTAGGGGGCAGGATGTCCGCAAAGGTCAGCCCCTTTTTCGCTAGAATATCCTCTGTTTTGCACCCCGCATGGCAGCGGAACAAGACTGCGCCATTGGCTCCAGCGTTAATCGATAGACTCGCTTTATGGTCATCGTGGGCGGGGCAGCGAACGTTACCGAGCTTGGTTGCGCCATAGAGAGCGCGTATGTCGTCTAATGTCTTGAGTTTAGAGGCGTTCATGTAGTACCCCCTTCTTGCGCCGCTTGCTCCTGCTCGTCGCTATCGAGTGGTGGCGGCGGACAGGGCAAGCCCTGTCCCTACGAGAAATCGTGTTATGTAGGGACAATGCTTGCGTTGTCCGGTATTTTTGCCGACGATTGCCAATCAGCAGACAGGGCAAGCCCTGTCCCTACAAGAAATCGTGTTATGTAGGGACAATGCCTGCGTTGTCCGGCATTTTTCGGTATCGGTGAACCATGGCGGCGTGGTGGCATGGCGGCGGACAGGGCAAGCCCTGTCCCTACGAGAAATCGTGCTATGTAGGGACAAGGCCTGCCTATTACGTGCCTATTGGGCGGTCTTGCTCTCCTCCGGGATGCCGTCGTCGGCTTCGACCAGCAGCGTACCGGCCTTCAACAGCAGATCGCGGGTGGCGGCGGGGAAGCTATCCGCCAGCGATTCGAGCGCCTTGATCAGCACAGGGCTTTTCAAGATGCTGTTCAAGACGAGGGCGACCACCACCACAACGGATGCCCCTCCGATTGCCGCGCCAATGGCGGCATAGACGATCCCTGCGGCAACACTGACAATTTGTTGATCCATCGGTTGACTCTCCTCTATCCTCTACTATCCTGTCCGTTCCCGTCCCAAAGGGTCAGGCCGGCCTGACCCCAGAAGTAAGCCGATTAATTGTTTCGTAGGCACAATGCCTGCGTTGTCCACGTATCACCGATCAATATGCGTTTCGTAGGGACAATGCTTGCGTTGTCCGGTATTTTGGCGGTATCGGTAAACCATCGCGGCGGACAGGGCAAGCCCCGTCCCTACATTCAATGGGCGGTGTGCGTCATTGGCCTTCCAATTGCGTGACTCGCGCCTGCAACGACTCGACCACATCCAGCAGTTTGGCGACGAGGGCGATGGTGTCGCCAGTAATCCCCGCCGTTTCGAGTTTGGCTTGCTGTGCGGCGGCTTCGGCAGCTTTCGCCGCCAGCGCATCGAAGTACGGCTGCGGATTATGGGCGGCAATCACGGCGAGGGCAGCGGCTTCGTCGTCTTTGCTAGCCTCGTCGCTCAGAAAAACATAGAGTACGCCAGCGGTGAGCGTGCCATCATTGTTGAGCGTGATAACCTTGCCGTGGTCATCAACGGCGGCCTTGATGCCCTGATAGCGTTCACCGAGGGCAATCTTGAGTTCGGCGTTCAAGCCGTCGAAGTAGATTTGGTCGCGTTTGGCGATAATTTCGCGCATAGGGATATGTCTCCGTTTTTTTGTGTAGGGACAATGCTTGCGTTGTCCGGCATTTGGGTTATTGGCGCAATCATCCGGCGGGCGTGGCGGCGGACAGGGCAAGCCCTGTCCCTACAGTCGAAATGTGTTTGCGTAGGGACAATACTTGCGTTGTCCTGTGTTCAGATCTCGAAGGCGTGCAGCACAATCGGATAGCTGG
The DNA here is from genome assembly GCA_040007395.1 of Chloroflexota bacterium. Taxonomy (GTDB): domain Bacteria; phylum Chloroflexota; class Anaerolineae; order Aggregatilineales; family UBA2796; genus DATGFK01. The sequence continues at coordinate 6,270 of JBDTVG010000057.1, read as the reverse complement.
CGTTGGCTATCGAGACGGTGTTTCCGGCGCTGGCGGCGAATTGCAATTTGAAGGTGTGCGATCCGACGCTCAGGCCGCTGAACTGCGCCACACAAATAAACGGTTGGAAGGGAAAATTCGTGGTGGTGGTCTGCACACGCAACGATCCTTGCGCGCCGCCTGCGCGGGTCACTGAATCGAGTATCCAGTCCATGTAGAGATCGATTACTGTGCCAGCGGCGTTGTACCATGCCCCGGTAGCGATGCACAGTACGCGCCCACTGTTGACAGTCAGGTTGAGGATGAGGTTGGTGGCATCGACATCGACGAAGGTAAAACCCGTCGTGCTGTAGTTGCGGGCTCCGGTGCGAACGACTTTTGCCAGCGCCCGCCCCGATAGCAGATAGTTCGCGTTATCGCGGACGTTATTGTTCAGGTCGGTAGCGCTCACCACCTGACCGGGCGTGAAGGTTATCGGTGTATTCCAAGGCATCGTTATTTATCTCCGTTTAGGTTGGTTGCCCTCACCCTAAATCCCTCTCCCGCAGGGCGAGGGACTTCATACAATGGCATTGGCTCCCCTTCCATCGCTTGCGGGGGAAGGGGCTGGGGGATAGGGGTCAACTTGACCCCACCCTAAATCCCTCCCCGCACGCGAGGAGGGACTTCAAGACATTGGCATTTCTCCCCTCGCCCTGCGGGAGAGGGGCTGGGGGTGAGGGCTACTTCTCAAATATGCAGCACCGTCGTAATCTCCAGCCGACCATAGATCGCGTCGCCCAGCAGCCAGTACGTCGTGTTGTCCAAGCGCTCCAGATGCAGCGTGACCCGCTTAACATAATCGGTGCGCGTCGGGTCGAGTGCGTAGTCCACGCCAACAATCAGGTGCTTGACGGCGCTCAGATTGGTCTGTGCATCGGTGATGCTGATCACTTCCATCAGGCGCAGGCCAAGCAGATCCACACCTGCTAGCGACGCTTTGTTATCGACGGTGACGGACTGCACCTCGACAAAGGGCGCTTTGTACTGCGACAGGTAGTATTGCCCCAGACTCGCCGCGAAGTTCGGATCGTTGGCAAAGACCAGATCGCGGGTGTAGGCGCGTTCCTGATAGAGCGCAATCGAACCGGAATCGGACTGCGTGACCGTGACCGGATCGTAGGTGTAGACCGGGTAGCCGCGCACCTGCAAGCCCGTGACATACAGCGATCCGCTGGCGGCGTTATTGAAAGTGAGCGTGACCTGTGAAGCCGCGATAACCACATTGCTGATCGTGGCAGCGGCTAGCCCGTAGTTGGTGTACTCGAAGCCCGCCCCATTGCCGCTACTATCGACGCGCTCCCACACACGAAAATCGGTTCCCGGCACCAGCGGCGTAACCACGCCATCGCCGCCGATAGTCTTGCCTGCACTGTCGCGGAAGGTGAGCGTGAGCGTCGTCTGGCTAGGGCCTGTCGGCGTGCGCGGCGGGAGCGTGATCGGCGTGGTGACTTGCGCCAACGCCTGCAATGCGCCTGCCGTTTGGCGAGGATGCGCCGTGAGGATTGACTTGTTGATGACGGTATCTTTCGCCCGCAGGACGCTCATATCGAAGGGCAGGCCATCGGTTAGCGACAGGGCAGGCGTATTGACGATCCGTTGGGGGATGAAGCCCCGCGCCGAAGCCCGCAGCGTGCCGTCTAGATCGAACCATTGGCGACCATACTCACTCAGCACCGCATCGTTCATCGCTTCGAGTACCGTGACTTCATGGTTGGTATAGCCATCGAAGGCGCGTTGAAAGGTGCTGCTCCCGCTATCGAGCAATTTACCGGGCAAGGTCGTATCCAGCGTGCCACTTGGCAGAGTCGCCAGCAGAGTCGCGATCAGTTGATCGCTGCGTTGATCCTTTTGCAGCGGCAGATCGACGGTCTGGTTTTGCAGGATGCTGGTGAAATCGTAGCACGTTACCAGCGTTGTCCAGCCGCCCGCCCGCGCAAACGGATCGGGGTCGATCTCCTCGATCAGCCCATTGAAGACGATCCAATAGTCGCTGATAACCGTCAGGGTATCGCTGGATGGCCCTTGTTCGCCCACCTCGAAGATCGCGTCCATGCCCGCCGGAGTCCACAGCCCGGCGACCTGTACCGACAGGCCACCGTAGGGATATGTGGGCGACGAAATATCGGTGCCCCACTGTACATAGTCGGTATTGCTGGCGGCGCGACTGCTGCTGAGTACCAACCAATAGGCTATCCCCGGCGAGAGTGTAAAGGTTCCCGCGAAGGTAAAAGTGATGGCGGCAAACGTTCCGGCGAGTGAAGTTTCGGCAACCGTCGCCGTCGCGTTGGCGTTAACCAACGTGCCGCTAGGCGATCCGGCGTTGTCGGTTTCGATGCGTAAGGTCATGGTTCCCGCCGCGCCGCCGACCCGCGCCATCGTCAGCGCCGCATACGAGATCGTAGACGTGCTGCTAACTTGGAAACTCTGCGCCAGCTTGTCATAGGTGGTCAATGTAGTCGTGATCGTCGCCCGCAGATCGGAGCCAGCCGAGAGGGGAAACCATGTAATCCCATAATCGTTGGTGAAGTCCAGTTGGCCTGCGCTGTACACGCCCGCCGTATTCTGGCGAACATTCCAATTGTCGCTCGCCGCCTGATCGTAGGTGGGGCGCAGTACCAACCAGTACGTCACGGCCTGATTGAGCAAGATACCGTTGCTCACCGTGATCGTGTTGTTGCTCGACGGCACTGGCACAAAAGTTCCCGCTTGCAGCACCATCGCGGCAGGCACACCCGCGTTATCGGGGCGAATCTCCCATATGATCGATCCAGTGGGGCTGCCCGTGTTCGCATCAAAATACACGGTGCACTGGCTCAACTGCCCGACATTGACCTGAAATGATTGGGCTTTCCAGCGTTGGGCGTTGGCGGTGTAGTAGCCAATGGCGGCGGTCCCGACCCCGGCGTTGTCAATGGTGACGGTGCTGACACCGCCGAACGGCCCCCGCAGTTCAAGCTTGGAATCGCGGTTAGTCGGGTCGTAGTTGGTCGCAATGGCGGTTGCCGTGCTGACGTTAACATTTGTCCAAGGCGCAAGCGCTCCGCTGGCGAAGTTGCCGTTGGTCAGGAGATTCGCGCCGCCGTTGAGGGTCAGCGAGACATTGCGATACTCGATGACCTGCGCGTTCAGTCCGGCGTTCTTCTGGTTGAAGTAGAAGCGCGGCTCGATGGATGCGCCGTTAAGGCTGATCACATGCGAGTATGAGTACTGCTGCCATTTGTTGGTGTAGGTATAGGTCGCCGCGTGCAGCCCCGATGTATTGATGAACAGTCCCGCCACATCGACGTTGTACTGGCTGTCGTACTGCGCCCGTGCTTCCCATGTGAGCAGCCATGTTTGCCCAACGGAGATCGTTTGCGTGAGCGTGTTCTTGAAGTAGGCCGCGTTGGGCAAGCCGCTGTGATTAACTTGCAGCGCCTTGCCCAGAGTCGCGCCGCTGGCCTTGATCCGCACGCGCCGCACCACATCCAGCAGCGCCGATCCGCTGCCGGTGACATCGGGCGTGTAGGTCTGCGATAGGTTGTTCAGCGTCAGTTTGGCGCGTCCGACTCGGCTGTGAACGCCACGCGGCGCAGTCAGGCCAAGTCCGTCCGCCTGAATAGCCAGCGTGTCGGCAGTGATGTCCTGCCATGTGCCGCTGCTGTTGAGAATCTCGACGGCAAGTTGATTCAAGTATACGTCCCTCCTTGTATGAGATTTACGGACAACGCCCCTACAAAACACCCTGTAGGGACAGGGCTTGCCCTGTCCGGTATCGTCGTTCGTCGGCAAAATACGCGGACAACGCAAGCATTGTCCCTACGAAACACGGTTTGGTTCCCCTACACGTTCCCCCACCCCGGTACAAGCGCACCGCCATCGCTAGGTTTCAGATCCAGCGTGACCGTTGCATCGGTGTTCGTGTTGTAGCTGAACGTCAGACCGAACAGCGTGTACGTCCCCTGAAACAGCGGATCGCCGGGTTGCGGTGCAGCATTATTGCCGAGTCGCGCCTGAAACGTGCTGCCACTGCGATTGCCCACAATTCGCGCTAGCAGGGCAATCAACGCCGGATCGAATAGACATTCGCACGCGATCTGCGATTGGGCTGCGCCGCGCAGATGCGTTTCGGTGATGGCTCCGCCGCCCGTCGCGAAGGCGGTCAGGTTTGCGTCGGCACTCTGGCGCGGCAGTGGACATTTGGTGACATACTGCGAAATATCGGTGAGGGTGTTGGTTTCGTCACCGATTAGATATTGCGTGAAGGCGGCGCTTTGTGTTGGCATGTGATCCTCTCAATACCGGACACGGCAGTGCCGTGTCCCTACGAAAAACGATTGGATGTAGGGGTCAGGCCTGCCTGACCCGGTATCGGCAATTCGTCGGATAAGGCAGGGATGACGGCCCCTACAAAAGACCCTGTAGGGACACGGCACTGCCGTGTCCGTTCCTACGATTGCCAATAGCAGCCCACCGCCACCGCAAAACCCAATTTGCTGGTGCTGCCGCTGCTGCTGGCGATAACCTTCAGCCAGCGATTGATCAGCGTGCCGGGGGCGATCTCCTGACGCTCTCCAACGTAGCCCGTACCATTGGCGGCGAAGGTCGCGTGGACGGTGTACGATCCGCCGGATGTGGTAGCGCTGGCAAGGGTGATAGTGTAGGTATCGCCATTCGTGCCACTGGCGAAAGTCGCGCCGGAAAGTGTCACCGCCGATCCGGTTTTCGCCAGCGTGTAAGCGTTACCCGCCGTACCGAAGATGACCGCCGTCAGGGCGATCACGTTGCTAGCGTTCGGCGCTGCAACCGTAATCGCTGCCGATGGGATGCGCGTTGTCCCGGCGAAGTAAGCGCTACCCGCCCCTGTCACCGATCCGATCATCGCCTGAAAGAGATTGCTCGCTGTGATGGCAGCCGTTGCGCCAATCTTGATATGGCCTGTCGCGCTGATCGTGTTCTTGAAGGTGTACAGCGTGCCATTGACGGTCAGGGTGTCGCCATCGGCGGGATTGCTCGCCAGCGTAATCGAGCCGCTGGCCTGTGTCCCCGCTGGCGTGTAAACCTGCAAATGAGCGACTGCACCCAGACTCGTGCCAGCGGCGGCAGCAGCCCCCCGATCAAAGGGCGCACTGGTGATCGTTCCGGCGACGTTGCTCGAATCGACGATCAGGTTGCCGAGGGGCGCACGTTTGCCGCGTGCTTGGAACTGTGCGCCAAACTTGAGGACATCGTTAGGCGCAAGCGTGCCATCATATTGCAGCAGCGTCCCGTTCAGCAGCAGCGCCACATCACCCGCCATTGGCGCGGCATTGCTGCCTAGCAGAGTCGTTAGGACAAATTCGGTGTCGTTCGCGTTGCCGATCCCCGCTGGCGACAAGATGTTATGCGCGGTGATGGCGTTCTGTGGCCCCCGCCGATAGCCCGCAAAGGTGGCTGTCGGCGCGAAGGCTCCTACCGCGAACTGCGCCACCCCGACATTCTGCGCCATGACGGGATTCGCCATGAATTTGTGGATATGCGCCAGCGTCATCATATCGGCGCTGAGTTCGTAGCCATTAATGAGCGTCCGTGCGAAATTGCCCTGTGTAAGTGACATCGTCGGTTGATCTCCTTTCTAATTGACCCCACCCTAAGTCCCTCCCCGCCCGCGAGGAGGGACTTTAAGCCTTGTTTGGCTCCCTTTCCCCGCAAGCGAGGAAAGGGCTGGGGATAGGGGTTCTTTCGCATTTTCAAACACGCTCTAGGGTAAGCGTTCTCTCTCGGATATAGTGCCGTTATAGTATCGAGATGGAATTGTCGCTAAATTATTCTACAATGGTCGTACTGCCCTCGTAGCTAGGAGTATTTGATGCGAACTCTGACTTGTGATCCTAAAGCGGAAATTATCGGTCAAACGATGCTGTCGTTCATTGATAATGTTCAATCCGATGACATTCAGCCCTATCTGGTTAAACATGATTTGACCGTTATCCATCCCCAAGAATGGTATCCCCTCCAGAGATACCTTAACCTGTTAAATGATATGGCTGCTGGGACAAACCTTTCCGAAAGTCTGGTTGCTATTGGCATGGCAATTACCCGAACCATCATCGTTCCCCCTGAGTTGGAAAACGCCAGTCTGGGCGATATGCTCATGGGCTGGGATGCGCTTTACCAGTTTCAACACAGAAATGCCGATGTTGGCTATGTCAAGATAGAGAAACTCAGCGATACCCATTAGACTCTATCGGCAATTGAGTGGGAAGGGTAACGAAGATAAAATAGTCTCAA
>JBDTVG010000056.1:0-27978 GCA_040007395.1 Chloroflexota bacterium | reverse complement strand
AAATGGGTTCCAATTTGCCAGATAAACGTCGTAAGCGCCAGAGTCAGTACGACGATGATTTATTCAGCGCTGCCGAAAATGAGGGCAGTCCGAAAAAGCCGAAGGTTCCGCTTGCCGACAGAATGCGCCCGCGCAACTTTAGTGAGTATGTCGGTCAGGAGGCTATCGTTGGGGAGGGGCGCTTACTGCGCCGCGCCATCGAAGCCGATCAGTTGACTTCGATCCTGCTGTGGGGGCCACCCGGAACGGGCAAGACGACGATTGCCAATATCATCGCCCACGAAACGAAAGCTCAATTTGCTACCCTGAATGCAGTCCTCGACGGCGTGAAGGAACTGCGCGAAGTCGTCGAGGCTGCCGAGTCCAGACCCAAGAATATTAGAACCGTCCTGTTTGTGGATGAAATCCATCGCTGGAATAAAGCCCAGCAAGAAGGATTGCTGCCCCATATTGAGGCCGGGACGATTACGCTGGTTGGGGCAACCACCGAAAACCCCTTTTTCTCGTTGGTGGGGCCGCTGATCAGCCGTTCGCGGGTCTTCCGGCTTGAGCCACTTACCCCGACAGATATTCGTCAAGTGCTGCTACAAGCGATCCATGATCCCGAACGCGGTTATGGAGCGCTGAATTTGCGGGTGACAGACGATGCGCTTCATCATTGGGTCGATATTGCACACGGTGATGCCCGCAGTGCCTTGAATGCCCTTGAGTTGGCTGTGCTGACGACAGCCCCCGACGCAGAAGGCGTGATCACGATTGATCTGGACATTGCGGCGGAAAGTATTCAACGCCGCGCCATTCGCTATGACCGCGATCAAGATGAGCATTACGATACGATCAGCGCTTTTATCAAGAGTTTGCGGGGCAGCGATCCTGATGGGGCGCTGTACTGGATGGCGAAAATGCTCCATGCTGGCGAAGATCCGCGCTTCATTTTCCGCCGGATGCTGATCCTGTGCAGTGAGGATATTGGGTTAGCCGATCCTAATGCGATTGTGGTGGTCAATGCGCTTGCCGAAGCCTTTGAGCGCGTCGGAATGCCCGAAGGAAACTATTTTCTTTCACACGCTTGTTTGTATTGCGCTACTGCTGCCAAAAGCAACACAGTCGGCGCAATCTTTCCGGCGTTGGCACACATGGATGCCGTTGGCCCCGGCCCTGTACCGCTGCATCTACGCGATAAAACCAGCAACGCAGCACAGGCACGCCACGAGGATCGCGAAAGCTACAGCGATCAGTACAAGTATCCACATAATTATCCCGATGCGTGGGTGGAACAGCAGTATCTTCCCGATAAGATGGCACATCCGAACTGGTATACACCCAAGCAAGTTGGCTACGAGGCGCAAATTTACGCGAGATTTGCGGATCGCAAACTCGCTGGTGGAGACAACGAAAAAGCAGATAAGTCTCCTTCCGTGTGAATTAATTTTATGCAGGGTTGGCAATAGGCGAAACTGGCGTTATTCAGCGAAACCGCGTTTGCGCCGCATCTGCTTATATAGATCCTCGTACTGGTCAGCGACGCGCTGCCATGTGAACTGCGCTTCGATCATCTGGCGGTTGGCCTGACCCATTGCCGCCCTTAATGCGTTGTCGTTAAGTAGGCGAATGGCGGCCTCGGCAAGTTCGTCGGCACTGGTGCCGTAGAGAACATGAGTCCCCGACACCAAATCGATGCCATCGCCGCTTAAAGGGGTGGCAACTAATGGCTTGCCCATCGCCATCGCTTCCAGCACTTTATTTTTGATCCCTGAGCCAACACGCAGTGGGCTGATAAAGATAGCGGCACGCTCCATATACGGACGAATATCAGGGACACGCCTGGTAATCTCTATGTCCGGTGCTGCCAGAGCGCTCAATATGTCCGGTGGACGGTTGCCGACCAGCAGTAGCCGTGCCGCTGGTATGCGCTGTTTGATGCGTGGGAAAATATCGTGGACTAACCATAATGCCGCGTCAACATTTGGGGCATACTCGAAGTTGCCGACGAACAGCAGGATCGGCTCCACAGCGAGATTGGCAGAGGGTGAAAAATAGCTAGTATCAATCCCGTTGGGGATCACATGCAGCGGTAACTGCGGATTCAGCATGTGCAGCGTGTGCCGATCTACCTCGGACAGCACGACGATCCTATCATAGCCCATGAACATCGCCTGTTCATAGCGATGTGCTACGCTTAACTGCACGCCTGCCAAAATCTTTTGCAGCGGCTTGGCTTGCTGCTCAAAGGCACGTTCGAGGTAGAGGCTGTACGAGTCGTAGGGGACAATCACATTCGGCAAGGATTGGACAAGGTGACGATATTCGTAGACTTGAATGCCGCCGAATAATTGCACAATGTCATAACGATTTTCTGACAAACGGTGAGCGATGGCAGCCCACATGGGCGGCGACCATGACTCCTTGCCAGATTGTGGGAATAGTCGCGGCGGCACCGCCAGCCGATACAGATAGCTTGCCAGACTGCGTTTTGGTTCAGGAATTAACTGCACGTTGCGGAAAAATGATCGATAATGATCCACTTGCGCTGGATCGTCGGGTTGGTTGTAGAATGCAATCAAGTCGATTTGATGACCACGCGCCGCTAGGTGCTGCGCCAAATGATACGGAATTAAGCGATCCCCTAGATGCAGCGGGTAGGGCGGGCAGCGTGAAATGAGCAGCAGCGTTACGATGGTGTAATAATCCTTTCCAATTCAGCGATGATCTTAGCGCGGTAGGGATGTTATAACCATTCGGTTGTTGACAGCACGGCACTCCGCTCTCATAATCCAGTAAGGTACACAGTTTGTTTGATATTCTTGCCATAAGGAAAAACAAATATGCTTTCAGGATCGACGTACCTCCGCAACTTTGTTACTTTGTTGGCTTTTTGACGGTAACGTTAAGTAGAGAGCCGTATTCGTGTCACTGAAGGGTCTGATTTAACGGGAGCATTTCTATGAATCGTAAAGTTCACATCCTTGTTCTTATGATATTCGCCCTTATTTTTGGGTGGATAGTTGCCTCGTCGTCGCAGCCACCATCGGTGCAGGCGGCACAGGCCACCAAACCCGCCCGTACTGAACAACCACGTCCGCCGGAGTTGCAGCCGTTGGTGCCTTCACCACAAGGCCAACCGACTGGCCCAGCCACCAAACCCGCTGTCCAGCGAACCCCAATCCCCCGGACAACGGCTGGGCCACTGGGCGCACCCGGCACTGGCCCGGATCTGGTGCCGACTATTCCTGTGACAACGCTGACAGTCGGCGTTAATGGAACGATGTCCGTAGTGATCACCAACAGCGGCAACCAGATCGCCAATGCCTCGGCGGGAACGCCCATCGTCGTGGACATTACTATCCCAGCAAACATTAGTGTCCAGTCGTTTACCAACGCGGCCTGTGTTCCCGCCGGGATTACCGGGAACTCTGGGTCGCAAACGACGACGTGTAGCATTACAACGCCGATTGGCATCAGCAGTAACATTAACATTGGGCTGATCCAAGTTGCGGCTAATAATGGAGCAGCGGGCACGGCAGTGTTTCAGGCTACCATTCAGCCTTTCGCTACCGAAACCGATGTCACTAACAACGTTGTGAGTCAGAATATCACTGTCAATGGGTCGCCGGATCTGACCATTTCGACCAATAGCAACCCGGCAAGTTTTATCACCAATAACCCCGGCACTTTTATCATTTCGGCCTCCAACAATGGTAGTGCAGCGTCTGCTCCGGGCTTGGTGATTGTCAGCAGCAACGGTAATATTTCTGGTACAGCCAATGCCACCATTACTGGGGTCAGTGCTGCACAGGGCTGGAGCTGTACAAATACTACCACCACCTACAGCTGTTTCAACACCGTGTCCATCCCGGCTTTCAGTTCGGCTGGCGGCGGAATCTACAGTACGATTGTGGTAACGGTTGTCCCCGTCGCCGTTGGTACCGTGACGCTGGATTCCAAAGTCTCAGCGAATGAACCGGGGAGCTTCACTGGCAACAATAACTCGACTTTAACGGTTAACACGACTGGCGCACCCGATGTGAGTATCAACAAGACTGGCCCCGCCAGCTTTACGATAGGCACTACCGGAAATTACGACATTACCGTAATCAATAACGGTACTGGGCCAACGTCGGGAGTTATCACCGTAACCGATACTCTACCGGCTGGCATGACGCTGGCTTCCTTCAGCGTCGTTCCTGCCAACGATTTCGACTGTAGTGGCACTATTGGTCTGCAAAACGTCTCCTGCACCAAATCAACACAGTTGGCTCCCGGCGGCGGTACATCAACGATTACGCTGACCGTGAATGTTGGGCTAACCGTCACATCCCCAGCCAGCAATCAGGCGACGGTCTCCACCTTTGGTTCACCGACCAGAACATCGAGCGCAGTGCTAACCCCCGTCACCACAATTAACATGCAATTCACGAGTGCAGCCTCGTACCTCGCGGCTGGCAAGACGACCTTTGAGGTTGACTCGACCTCTGGCCTTGATCAGGGCTATTTGTTCACCTTCAAGAATACTGGCACGGGCAGTACCGTTAACCCTGTCACACTAGGTGCAACCTTGCCCGCTGGCCTCAGCTTCTCAGCCATTTCTGCCCAAACAGGGACGCTGGTTTGGGACTGTACTGCCAGTACAGGTACCACGCTATCTTGTACTACGACAGGCGCACTGGCAACCACTGCTACCTCGACGCTCAAGATCAAGGTAACAGTATTGCCACCCGCCTTCCCCAGCGCCGCTGGCTTTACAGCTACCGAAACGAACACACCCAACGGCATTACAACCGACGATACGGCAACAGTTGCTGCGGTAGCGGTCAAAGGCGCTGACCTAACGATCACCAAGACGCACGTTGATCCCTTTATCGCAGGGGCAACTGTGCAGTACACCATCAATGTGACCAACAACGGTAACGCCCAAACTTACGCGATCAACAATGTAGCGCCCACCAATCAGTTTATCGTGGACGATCTCCTTCCGGCAGGCTTCACGTTTGTCGGCAAAAATGCTGGCAGTGCTGCCAACTGGGGGACTTGTACTGGCGCTCCCGTCGGTGCTCAGATCAAAGTGACCTGCCTGTATACGGCGAACATCCTCCCAGCAGGAGTTAGTGGATCGCTGATTATCGATGTTGTACCGCCCGCCGCTGGCGTGGGTCTTGTCAATACCGCAACGGTCTTCAGCAGCGATGATGTGAATAATAGCAACAATACAGCGACCAACAGCGCCAACGTTAACTCGCCTGCTGCGCCGGACTTGGCGATCAGCCAGACCTTTACCCCGGCGACATTTACGGCGGGTCAGCCCGGTGTAATCACCTATACGATTACCAATCAGGGGACTGCACCTGCGACTGGCACAATCACGTTGGACAACGTGCTGTCAGGCACAGGGCCGGGAACCTTTACACTCAACTCAATTAATGTGGGAACCAGTGGGTTCACTTGTACACCCGTAGCGCCAGCAGCACCACCGCCAGCCGTTGACGTGAATTGTACTCGGACTACGGCTATTCCAACGGGAACCACAACGTACCAGATTAGCATTAACGTTACCCCAGCGACTCCGGGAGTAGTCACCAACACCGCCACGATCAGCACAAATGGTACGCCCGGCGACTCGACCCCTGCCAACGATACCAGCAACGCCCAACTGACCATCAATCCCGCGCTGGTGGCGGACTTGCAGCCGTCGCAGCAATTAGTGCCGCCCGGCAACTTTATCACCAACACGACCAAAGCGATCCGTGTTACCGTGACCAATGTGGGTGGAGCACCAACCACCAACAATACCACCTCGTTCGTAGACAGCTTGCCGCCGAACTTCCAGTTTGTCTCGGCATCAGACCCGACCTTTAGCTGGGGCTGCGCCTCTAGCGGAACTGCTCAATTTGGTGTCACTGTCACATGTACCTTAGGGGCTGCGATACCGCCACTAGCAGCAGGAGCTTCCTACCCACCGCTCGACATCAACGTGAAGCCGTTGCAAGCGGGAGCGGGTAACATCAATTCCGTTCAGGTAGCCGATAATTCTGGTGGTGAAACCAACAACGCCAATAACACATCGACCATGTCTGTTCCGGTCACCAATACGCCACAGCCCGATATGGCGATTACCCTGACTGGCCCAACAACGGCGACTGTCGGCGTAGATGTCGTCTACAATATCAAGGTTCAAAATGTCGGCTCTGGTCAGACCAATGCCGCCGATACCGTCACCGTGACCAGCACGCTCGATCCGAAGTTTACCTACAAGTCGTTCACTGGTTCGGGCTGGAGCTGCCCCACGACTTCACCCAATCTGGTCTGCACCTATACGGCTGGCTCGGTCACGCCGAACCAGACCTTGAACCAATTGGCGGTGACACTGACTCCCAACACACCCGGATCGGCCTTCTATCAGGCAGTAGTGTCGGGTATCACCAACGATGTGACAGCCGCGAACAATACTGCGACCATTACGCCCATCCTGATCAGCGGCGTGTATGACCTGACAATCACCAAGACACACTCGCCATCGCTGTTTATTGCTGGTGCACCCGCCGGCTCCAACACGATCACGATCAGCATTCACAACAATGGCACACTACCCACGCCCAACGGCGCGAATATCTCTGTGACTGATCCACTCGATCCGAAGTTGGGGACAGTCACTATCACCTCTAGCGGAAACTTCGCGTGCGGCTCAAGCCCCATCACCACCCTGAACTGTATCCGTATCACCCCAATGGGCGCTGGCGAAACGGATACTATCACGCTCGATGCCATTCCACCGCTAACGCCGCCCTTCCCGAAGACGGTAAATACAACGGCAACGGTATCGATTGCGCCTCCTGCGTCCGAAATCAATACGTCCAACAATACCTCTGCCGACTCGATCACCATCACCAATGGCCCGAAGCCGGATCTGCAACTGACGAAAACGCTTTCGACCAGTAACGCGACCTCCGGTACATTCGTGATCGGCTCGACGGGGAACTTCTATACCCTGACCGTTACTAATGTCGGCGCTGCCGATACGGCAACCGCTGGCTATACAGGTAACATCCTAAAAGTAGTCGATACCCTGCCGCCGGGTATAACTTATACCAGTGCTGTCGGGACAGGCTGGACGTGCAGTTCTGCACCACCTACCGTGACCTGCACAACCACAAACTCGCTAGCAATCAACGCCAGCCTCAGTTTCCAGATCAATGTCAGTGTGGCTGGCCCGGCGCAGACGGTGGTTAACACCGCGCAGATCACTCAGGGTGCCATCGGTGACCCGAACACGGTCAACGACAGCGCCAACAATGGTCAGGGAGCCACGACGATTATCACGACAAAACCGCCGATTAGCGCGGGGAACTCGACAATCGTTGCAACACCCCTCACTGGTGCACGCGCCAACAATGCAGACATGGTGACAGTGACGGTCACGGTTCTCGATACGGCGAATCAGCCGGTAGCAGGCCAGACCGTTGTAGTGACTGGTGCGCCACCGACGGGTCTAACGATCACCGCCGTCTCAGCCACGACAGATCCTTCTGGTGTCGCCACCTTCAATGTCACTTCAACCACAGCCGGGACTTACGTCTTTACGGCAACTGTCGGTGGCGTGACTATCTCCAATGCAACGGGTGGAGCGACAGCGACGTTTGTTACGCCGCCAGCAGTCACACCGTTGAGTGCCGCCAACTCAAGTTTGACGGTGGCAGCGCCTAGTGTCCCAGTCAATGGCACTACGACAGTGACCGTGAACATCAAAGATACCAACAATGCCAATGTCCAAGGTGCAGGCGTAATACTGACTTACACGACAGCCAGCGGAAATGCCACTGGCATTAGTCCGGCTTCCGGCGCAACCGGGACCACTGACACTGCTGGAAATGTCACCTTCACCTTCACGTCGTCAATAGCGCAGACGCTCACGTTCTATTCGTCTGCCACACTTGGCGCTCAGTTCATCGCCCTGACCCAACACCCAACGCTTACCTTCTTTACCACCACAACTGGTGTCATACTCAACAGCGGCTTCTCAACAATTACCGTTAACCCAACTACTGTGGCGGCGGATAACACCTCCATCTCAACGGTCACGGTCAACACCCGCGATAACAACAACCTGCCAGTCGGCGGCGCAGTGGTCACACTGAATTACACCACCAATACAGGCAACAGCACTGGTATCACCCCCGGTTCTGGTGCCCAGCAAACCACCGACAGTTTTGGCAATACGGCGTATATCTTTAGATCGTCAACGAACCAAACCTTGACGTTCACCGCGACAGCGTCACTCAACAGTTCATCGATTACCTTGAACAATAGACCGACCCTTATCTTCGGCACGGGTGGAACGAGCGTGACAGCAACACCGGGTGCAGGGACGGTCAGCGCCAGTACCTCAACGCTCACGACAGACTTCATTTCAATCCCTGCTGACAATATCGCTGTCGCGACCTTGACGGTCACACTCAAGGACAGCAGCAGTAACGCTGTATCTGGCAAGACAGTGACTATTGCCGGGAATCCGACCCTGAGTGGCATGACGCTCCAGCCAGCTTCAGTGACGACAGATAGCAGCGGTGTAGCCAAGTTCACTGTGCGTTCGACTTCACTCGGTGGGCCAGTGACCTTCACCGCCACCGACACCACCGACTCCGTGACCGTAACGCAAACGGTACAGGTATCCTTTACCGCCATCGGCACGAAAGCAGTCGCTTCGACCACTGGGACTGGCAATGCAACCTTGACACCCGTTCCCGGTTCGCCCTCCGACGGCATCGTGATCACACGGTTGCTCTGTATCCGTACTGGCCCCGGCTTTGGGTATGCACGGTTCCAGTCGCCACTCAAGTTCCGCACGGCAGTGCGCGTGCTTGGTCGGACGACGCGAGTCCCCGGTCTTGGGCCAAGAGACGGCTGCATCAAGAAGGGTGGCCCCACTTGGTTCCTGATCCAGATGGCTGACGGCAAGACGGCATGGGCCAACGCCAACTTCATCCAAGTAGGCCGCCTGAACTTCCGTGCGCTGCCCATTCTGGTACAACCGGGTCTGCCTGACCTCGCGGGCAACCCCAGCCCCACCACGGCAAAACTGCCCTGATCGCCAGATCGTTACTAGACCGGAAGTCGGGAAACTGACTTCCGGTCTACCTTCCAGTTAAATGTTTTTTAATCCCCTCACCACATGGCGAGGGGATTTCTATTGGGGAATCCGACCCTCTGTCGTGCCATTGGCGAAAAATCGCGTTTTCCCATACCATAATAATTATTTCTAACTTTTGAATACCCTTCTTCATAGATTTCAGAGAGGTTTGCGTGACTGACTCCAAGGCGATCCCATGCCCGACTTGTGGAACCCTAAACCCTCCCGGTACGAAATATTGTTCCAAATGTCGCAATCAACTCATTGCGGTGTCTACGCTTTCGGTAGGACGCAAGGAAATTGACGAACGCGATCCTACCTTGCGGATCGTCCCCGATGAAGGACAACCCTTCACGGTGCTGCTGCTCGAAAAAGTGCTGGATGTTGGTAGTGAGCCGCATCAGGCCATCGCGATTCAGTCGCCGGGTGTGGCGCTGCGTCATGCCCGCCTGACCCTCGAAGGTAGCAGCTATCGCCTGTACAACATCACCAGCGGCAACGGCGTACTGGTCAACGGCAAACCCATCGACAGCGCACTGCTCAAAGACGGCGACTCAATCCGTCTGCAAGACCCGACAGGTCACGGCGTAAACATCACGTACTCGAACCCGGTAGAACGTGGTGGCAGTACTCAATCTATCGGAAAGCTATATGCCTTCGATACATTTCCCTTTGTTCTAGGACGCGATCCCCAAGCCAATATAAAGCTTGAGGCATTGGCAATTTCGTGGCATCATGCCGAGATCACGGAATTGGCGGGCAAACATGTCCTGACCGATTTGGGCAGTACCAACGGAACGTTCGTCAATGACAAGCGTCTCACCGCGCCGTATCGCTTACAGGACGACGACCTTATCCGCATAGATCGTGTGCTGATGGTCTACAAAGGGCGCGGCTTAGTCCGGCTGGACTCGACACAGCGCTTCCAGTTGGACGCAATCGACATCGAGATGACCTATCACAGCGGGTTCCCGCGCCGCGCCAACAACACCATGCGCGATGTCACGCTGGCGATTGAGCCGCAAGAATTTATCGCTGTGATCGGCGGCAGCGGATCGGGCAAATCTACGTTATTGCGGGCGCTCAATGGCGCTAATCGGGCGAGTGGTGGGCAAGTGTTGGTCAATGGCGATAACCTGTACACGCACTACCCGATGTACCAACCGATCATCGGCTACGTTCCGCAGACCGATATTGTCCAGAACGATCTGACCGTCTATCAGGCGTTGATGTACGGGGCGCGGCTGCGTTTTCCGAACGAGCCAATGGCCTCACGTGACCAACGTATTACCCGCGTCCTCGAAACGTTGGAACTTACCGATTTTCGCACTCAGCTTGTGCGCAGCTTGAGTGGCGGGCAAAAGAAGCGGGTGAGCATCGCCCTTGAACTGATGGCTGAACCGGGGCTGCTATTCATGGATGAGCCGTCGTCGGGGCTTGACCCTGGCCTCGATAAATCCATGATGGATACATTGCGCCGCCTTGCAGACCGAGGCCATGTCGTGATTGTCGTGACACACACAACGCTCAACATTGAGCAGTGCGATCAATTGGCGTTCATGGCGCGGGGCAATCTGGTGTACTTTGGCCCCCCAAAAGAATCCTTGAGCTTTTTCGGCGTGCGCGACTATCCCGAAATCTACAACCGGGTATTCGAGCCAATTGACGACGATACCCCGCAGCAGCTCTCGCCCGGTGAAGCCGCGAAACAGTGGGCTGAACATTTCCGCCAGTCGCCGCAATACGACAAAAACGTCGTCAAGCGCCTAAAGGAATCGAATGAGTCCGAAGCTGAGTCAGCAACCGCGATGCTGTCTAATCGGCACTTGCACGGCAGTCGGCGTGGATCGTTCTGGCATCAGGCGCGTGTCCTGACCGAACGGACTCTGACATTAGCCTTGCACGACTCGCGCACATTGATCGCGCTGCTGCTAGTGCTGCCGCTGGTCGGGTTGTTCCTCGCCGCCCTCAATTTCGACAATGTAGCCAAGACTCCCGGTCAAATGTTGGTATCGCGGGGAACGGGTATCGATTTCGCCGACGCGCTCGATCAGATCCCACTTACGCCGATCATCAGATCGACGAATGCCGGAAGCACTTCCTCGAACGTCAAAGCGATGGCGAGTTTTGCGCCTGCCGCCGATGCCCAACGCCTGTTATTCATGATGGCGCTCTCGGTCACATTGTTGGGTCTGTTTGCCTCGGCTTATACCATCGTCGAGGAGAAAAGCCTCTTTTTGCGCGAACGCATGGTAAATCTGCGGATCGGCCCGTATTTGGCCTCAAAGGTGGCGGTCTACTGGGGCTTGGCACTGATTAGCTGCCTGCTGATGCTGGTGACTATCGCGTTGGGGGTACAGATCCCCGGTCAAGGGCTGCTGCTGTGGGGGCCGTTGGAACTGTTTATCTCGCTGGCGCTAACGGCGCTAGCAGGCGTGAGTATTGGCTTGCTACTCTCGTCACTGGTTCCACAAGTGAACGCTGTGACCTACGCCGTGCTAGCCGTCCTCTTTGTGCAAATTCTGTTCCCCGGCGTGCTGTTCAAGATGGACGGCGCATTGGAACCGCTGTCTAAGCTGACGATCACGCGCTGGTCGCTCGAAGCGCTGGGTGGCACTGCCAATATGCCGTCCCGCGAAGCCGAAGCCAAGATCATTGTGCTGAGTCCTGTCGTGGACAAAAACAACAAACCAATCCCGGCGCTGGGCGATAGTAAACAATTTTTGCCTGCTCCCCCATCTCTGAGCCTGACTTATCCACACAACGGCGGCGATCTGCTGGCGCGATGGGGCGTATTACTAGGATTCTCGCTGCTCTTTTTGCTCGGCGCGGGTATGGCCTTGAACCGCAACGAGAGCTTTTAGGCGGTGTCCTCACATGTAGGGTCGGCAGGCCCGACCCCTACAAAACACGGTGCGGTGCCGGGCGTGGCCTGCCTCGCCCGCTGGAATGACCAAATTAGAAGGAGGCTTGCCATCAAAATCCAGCGCATCTTCATCATTTTAACAATATTGATTGTCGGTCTGATGCCTGTCCAAACGAACGCGGCTGGCGTGGCGGCTGCCTCGTATCGCGAAGTCTTGCGTATCGGCAGGGGCATTGATCCGGTAGCGCTGTGGCGACCGGATGGAAAAACGCTGCTGCTGCAAACCAATCTGGGCATTACGCTGTATGACGACAACCTGAAAGCACTGGTTGAACTGCAAGGTTACACAGGCAAACTCGGCTCCGCGTTATGGAGTCCCGATGGCACACGGATTGCAGCGGCGGGTGCGGACAAAATGATCCATGTGTGGGACGGCACAAGCGGCGCAGCGTTACCTTCGCTGGAAGGACACGAAGGCGCAATCACTTCGATTCTGTGGACATCCGATAGCGCAACTTTGATTAGTACCAGCGCCGATAAAACCGTGCGAACATGGGATGTTGCCAAGCCTCAACCGCTTCTGAAATTAGTTGGACATGGCGGCAGTGTGACTCAGGCGGTGCTCAATAAAACTGGACACACCTTATTAAGTCTGGATAGTGGCGGGATGCTCATCGCGTGGGATCTGGCGAACGATCAAATGCTGACGACGATTGGCGAGGGCGATTACCATGTCGCGCATTTCGCCTTGAGTGACAATGCCACGCGAGTCGCAACAGTCGGCAAGGATGATCAGAATATCACCCTATGGGAGGTTGCCACAGGTAAACAATTGGCTGTTTTGAAAGGCCACACCGATACCGTTAAATTAATGGCATGGGGTCAGGCCGACAAAACGCTAATCACGAGTGCACTGGATGATACTTTGCGCGTCTGGGACGTGGCGACAGGCACTTCGCTGTATGTTCTGAAAGGTCAGAAGAACTGGTTTCGCGACTGGACACTGGCAGGCAACAAAGTCGTGGCTTACGGCGCAGGTCGCGTCATACGCATTTGGGATGTCGAGAACGGCAAACCACTGACCACCTATGGCACGCACAGTCGGGCGATCCTCGGCGCGAAGTGGTACAGCGACAATCAGGTGGTGAGCTACAGCGGCGATGGCACCGTCCGACTGTGGGAGATCGGCAAAGGTAAAACGCTGGCTTTGTTACGCGGACACAAAGCCGATGTGACCTCGGCAAGCTGGAATAAAGATCAGACCCGGTTAGTCAGCATCAGTAGTGATGGCTCAATTAAGCTGTGGAACTTGACCACTTATCAAGAGATCGCTGCGTTGACTGGCTTCTCAATCGTGGAAAATGGGTTGGCGTGGAGTCCTGACGGAACCATGCTTGCCAGTGGCGGCAAAGCCGAACTGATCCGCATCTGGAATGCGACCACGGGCGCTGAGATCAAAACCTTAGCGGGTCACACGCGCAGTATCAGCGCGTTGGCATGGAGTCCGGATGGCACAATGCTTGCTAGTGCCAGTGCCGATAAGACCGTCCGTATCTGGGACGTGGGCAGCGGCAAGCAACTCCACGAGATCAAGGTTGCCCGCAGTTCGGTTCTGTGTTTGGCGTGGGCTTCGGATAGTCAACGATTGGCTATCGGCGCACGGGAGAGCAATCCTGATCGCCCCGACGAGAACAAACTGATCGTCTGGGACGTGATGCGAAGGGCGCGAGTGGCTCAACTCAAAGGTCACACCGATTCGATTCTGGCGGTGGCATGGAGTCCTGATAATAAAACGCTTGCCAGTGCCAGCGCCGATAGCACCGTCCGGTTGTGGGATATGGCAGCGCAAAAGCAGATCCAGATCTTTAGCGAACATACCGATGCAGTCAACGGCGTTGATTGGAGTCCGGATGGCAAAACATTGGCTAGCGTCAGCAAGGACAAAACGGTGAAGCTTTGGGACAGTGCCACCGCCAAACTCATTCGCTCGATAGATGCCTCCCAATCGGTAAATAGAGTGGCGTGGAACCGTTCAGAAAACAGCTTCGCCAGTCCGCTTGGCGCTGAAATACACCTGTGGGATAGCAGCGGCGCAGAACTCAGCCCAATTCTCGGTCATCTGGCAACGGTTAATGCGATCAGTTGGAGCGCGAAAGGCGATAAATTAGCCAGTGCCGGCGAGGATGGCACGCTGCGGATCTGGACTAAACCGTAATATGCTATCCTAACTAAGTCTCATATCGGGATAATCCGATCCGATGATCGTAGATAACCCGTAGTTTTATTATGATGTATACGGAGAAAATTTCGCTAATGAAACGTTTATCGCTTACTCTCTTGCTCTTGATCGGCGCACTGCTGTTCGCCGCGTGTGGCAGCCCAAGCAGTCCCACCGCTGTGCCGACGACGGCTCCTGCGACGGCAGTGGCGGCAGCAGTCACTCAAACCACCGAAACAGCGGCGACTGCCGCCCCAACCAGCGCAGCGGCAGATGCCGCCGCGACTGATATATCGGTTGATCCGGTGAACCCGAAGACCCAACCGACGGCAGTTGGTATCAAAGAGACACCCCCTGCTGACGGTGGTACCATCGGCAGTAACGGTACGCCGATTGCAGTAGGTGCTCCCGTTAAAATCAATCCGCCTACCACCCTCGACGACCTTCAAGGCCAGTACCCAGATCTCAAGCCTTACATCGACAGCCTGAAGGATAAGCAGTGGGACGGCATCAACCTGAGCGACCTGTACAAGCGGGTCATCGACATCTACAACAAAAATGGCACAACGGGCGTAGCGGCTTTCCTCAAAGAATCCGGCCTGCTGGATAAATTGGGCATTCCGTTGAGCTATATCGATCTACTCGTCGCCTACGGTGACAAAGGCGATATGGCAGCCGTCGAGAAGATGGCGCGTGATCGCAAGCTGATCAATGATAAAGATGAAGTCGTCGGCTACCTCTCGATTGACACCGCCGACAATAAGGATGCTGCCAGCAAGGATCTTCAGACGCTGGGGGTTTCGGTCTATAGCTTCGATGTCAACACCGACGAACTTGAGATCGGCATCCCGATCAAGGTGCTAGGCCAGTTGCAGACTCCCGCCAAACTGATCGACTACTTAGCCAAGATCGGGCATGTGGCGCATGTCGTTGGCTTCCGTCCACCTGTCCCCAAGTCCATCAAATCGCTGTCCTTTGATCAGGCTCAGAAATTCGCCACCACAGGCGCAAAGACGGTTGGTGCCGACAAATGGCAAGCCGCCGGGATTACGGGCAAAGGAGTCAAGATCGGCATTCTGGATATGGGCTTCGGTAGCATCCTCAAGGTTGCGGGAAAGCAGCTTCCTGACGCTGCCGACATCCACTCCTTGCGACCTCTTGAGGACATGGATAGTCAGGACGTGGATCACGGCACGGCGTGCGCGATGATCGTGCATGGCATGGCTCCTGATGCGGAACTGTATATCGCTCAATTCGATGGCGACAGCCGGGACAGCTTCGTCGAAGCGCTTGATTTTCTGATCAAGAACAAAGTGCAGGTCATCAATTACTCGGTAGGCTCGCCGATTGGCCCCCGCGATGGTACCTTTGGCGAAGCCCTTTTAGTCGATGAGTTTGTCAAGGAAACAGGTATTCTGTGGGTTAATGCGGCGGGCAACGAAGCCACCGACCACACGATGTTTCAATATAAAGACAATGGCAAAGGTATTCATAAGTTCAGTGACAAAGTCTTGGCGCTGCCCTTCGCGGGCTATGAGACACCCACTACCGTCGCGATGAACTGGGACGGCAACTGGGGCGGTAAGGAAAAGAGCGAGTATGATTTCACCATCGTCGATAAACAAGGCAATGAGATAGTCACCGCTTCTGAGCCGCGCAAGGGCAAGAAAAATGACTACCCCTTTCAGATTGCCAGCTTTGATGCCAAACCGGGAACGGCCTACTACATGGTGATCCATAAGGAGAAGGGCGATAAAGACAACACGATTGACATCTTTATCCCCAACGGTGATCTGCCCAAATGGGCGCAGGTGCCTGACCGTAGTGTGACCACCCCCGGCGACTCGAATAGTGCCTTGACGGTAGGGGCAACCGGGTTGACCGCCGATGATCTGGAATTCTACAGTTCACAGGGGCCAACGCTCGATGGTCGTATCAAACCAGATCTGACTGCCCCCACCGACGAAAAACTGCCCGGTCACGAAGATGGCTTTGCCGGGACATCGGGCGCTGCACCACTGATCGCCGGGGCAGCAGGCTTAGTGTTCCAGAAGTTCCCCGATATGCAGGTCGAAGAAGTTCGTGCTTTCCTAACCACCAACGTTAAAGATTTGGGCGACACGGGCGCTGATTCACAGTTCGGAGCAGGCCGCTTGGCGCTGCCCGCGCCCGACGGTGTTACGGTAGACAACCCCGGCACCACCGACTCTACGCCTGTCGCCAGTACCAGTGGTGTATCGGCGACCATTACCAATGTCGATACCCAATACAATGTCAAGCAAAAGGGCAAAAAAGGGCTATCCGTTTCAGTCTCTTTTGAGATTGACAACTTCAAAGGCAAGAAGGGTGCAGTGGCGGTCTTTTTCATCGACAAGAACAACAAACCGATCCCTTCGTCCGATAGCAATTACGCGATTGGTAAGACGTTGGGAACTGCACTGCCGTTTACCGTGAAGTCCGATCATACAGGGTTCGATAATGTCGGGCTGTTCATTCCAAATTCGGCGTTAGCCAAGATCCCGAAAAGCACAACCGAAATCTATTACATCGTCGGTATCATTGATCTGGCTAATGCTGATAAGCCGCTTGCTGCCAGCGATAAGGTAGCCGTTACGCTCAGGCGCTAGTAGCGCACCTCAATCACTTTCAAGTTGGGCAGACTCTACACTACATGGATTGAAGTGTGGAGTCTGCCATGCGGTTCATTACCCCCGAAAATCTGCTCCAAAAAGATTTTTCCAGAGCGCAAAACGCTGCTGACATAACATTGTCACTCGGCTGCCTTACAATGATTTTGTAATGGCGGCGAGATAAAGCAGAGGAGAGCAGAACATGAACCTGAATTTTGTTATTCTGTACGTGCGCGATCTGGACAAGGCCAAAACCTTCTACACGAAAGTATTGGGGCTAACTGTGGTAGAAGCGCACTCTGGGCCAACGTTTGTGACACTCCGTAGTGCTGGCGACGCGATGATCGGATTGCAAGACAACGCGACTGCACAATTTCCACCGAAACATGAAGAACACCCCGGCAGTGTGGAAGTGAGCTTTGCAGTGGATGACGTTGATGCCACATGGAAACACTGGAAAGAAAATGATGTCGAATTAGTCACCGATCCAATGGATCTGCCATTCGGGCGCTATTTCATGGCGAAAGATCCAGACGGTCACTACCTCTCCGCCTATCGCTTCACCCCCCAAAATAACTAATCGCAACATCCTTGCCATCCCTTTACAGCTAACGGACATCATGTTACACTAACCTCAAATACCCACCCCATCGGGGGTGGGGTACATGAGGTGCAAGATGGAAACGCTTGATAAAAAGGCTGTCGGCAACCGTCTCAAGAGTATCGCTGGACACGTTAACGGCATTGCGACCATGATCGATGAGGATCGCTATTGCATTGACGTGATCAAACAGATTCAGGCGACTCAGGCGGCGCTAGCCAAAGTAAGCCAGATGATTCTGGACAACCATCTGCACACCTGCTTAACCACAGCTATTCGCGGCGAAGATGCCGATGAACGTGAACGGGTCCTTGCCGAAATTAGCGACGTTTTTTCCATCACGAATCGTTAGCTTGAAGGGATAACCATTATGGAAGCCAAAACCTTTATCGTGCCGAATATTAGCTGCGGTCACTGCGTCCACACCATCGAAAGCGAAGTGAGCGAACTCAAGGGCGTTCAGTCGGTCAAAGCCGATGAACAGTCCAAGCAAGTGACGGTGCAGTGGCAAGATCCGGCAACGTGGGCTGGGATCGAACAAGTGCTAGTCGAGATCGAGTATCCGCCCGCTGAACTCGTCAACTAAACTGTTTAGCCAGAAAGATTTGACGCTCATATTAACGATGTGAGCACTTCACCCCACCCTCGATCCCTTCCCGAATCTGGGAAGGGATATTTCTCCTTATCCTCGAATTTGGGGATACAGCCTGTTGACACCTACTGAAACAAAGGTAATCTCTGCGTCAGGAACAGTTCGGATGAAAGGATTTTCTTCATGAGAAGGTTGTTTCGTTTACGGTTCGTGCTGGTCGCGCTTGCCATCGTAGCCTCTACCGCAGGTGTTTTTATAAATGCAGTTCCTACTAAGGCGCAAAAGCCTGTGCGTATTATCAATGTGGTTAACGGTACGCTGGGTGACAAATCGTTTTTTGACTCGGCAGAACGTGGGTTGGTGCGTGCCAAACAAGAACTTGGTATCGAGTATAAAACGATTGAGTTAACCGACGATGCTAGCCGGTGGGAATCCGGCCTGAACGACGCGATGGCGGACACCGCGAATTACGATATTTTGATTGCTGGTACCTTCTCGATGGCGGATTATATGACCGCCCGCGCTGATATGTATCCTGACAAGAAGTTTATCATGTACGATACGGGTGTGGACTATACCAAATGTAAATGCACTAACGTTTACAGCATCGTCTATGCTCAAAACGAAGGATCGTATCTGGCAGGGGTCTATGTGGCTTCCATGATCAAGGATGGAAAACTGCCCAACTTGGCTGGCAAACATACCATTGGCGCAGTCGGTGGCGAAGATGTTCAGGTCATCAACGACTTTATTGTTGGCTATGAGCAGGGCGCAAAGGCCATCGATCCGAGCATCGTTATGCTGAAGCAGTATATCGGCGGCAACAGTCCCTACTTTGACCCCGCCAAAGCCAAAGAAATTGCGCTGGCAATGTACGAGCAAGGCGCAGATTTCGTGTTTGGTATCGCCGGGAACAGCGGTCTGGGCGTGATCGACGCGGCGAAGGAAAAAGGCAAGTACGCGATTGGTGTAGACTCCGATCAGGCGACTATCATCAATGCGACTGATCCCAAAGCCGCCGCGCAGATCTTGACCTCAATGAAGAAGAACGTCGATAATTCTCTGTTCTTTGCTCTGAGCCAAGATAAGGCCGGGAAACTGGAATATGGCAAGCAGGTTACGTTAGGCCTGGCACAGGATGCCGTTGGACTCGCCGTCAATGACATCTATAACAAGGCTACGCCAGACGACATCAAAAAACTGATTGACCAAACCAAAGCTGACATTATCTCCGGCAAGATCAAGGTGGACTCGGCCTTTGAGCCAGCGCCCGCCGCGACGATGGAAGCAACAATGGAAGCAACCGCAGCGGGGTGAACAGACTGCGTGATTGATCAAGTTAGTGGGCGAGTCTCTCCTCGCCCGCTACATAACACGGCAATGAGGCCGAGTAGAGGCAAACCTACTCGGCCTCATTGCCGCCTGTTACTGACCTGCGGCGCTAGAATCTTCACCTAACGCAGTACGCAGTTTATCCAACATCTGGAGCGTTAACAGGCTGCGTAAAGAATGGCCCCAGCGGGTTTCGTCGCCCGTGAATTGTAGGCCGTCACCTGCAAAACTAAGGTGGGCATTATCACGGTTGATGCCATGTTCCGGCAAATATTGCGAGGCCAGCCAAAAGTTGATGAGCGGAATCTGATATTCTTGCGCTAAACGGGCGATAATCAGGTTGAACTCCATAACCTTTGCGGAGGCCTGTGTATCGTAATCATGCCACGTAAAAGTTGTCAGCACCGGGATAATCCCCTGATTGAGAGACTGCTCAACGATTTGGCGCAGATGGCTCTCGTACAACTTCGGCGTGAGAAAAAGTACATCATTTGCCCCGAACATGACCACCGCAATGCTTGGATGCAGTAGGCGATATTCGCAGTTGAGCGGCGACTCGTTCGCCCCGCAGTATTTCGGGTTAGCCCACAGGCTGTCCTGTACCGTAATGACATTGAACCCGATCTGTCCGGCAATACTTTCCCGCGCAAACGATCCCTTGAAAAAGCTTACTGTTTTTTGTAATGGGCTGTAGGGGCCAAGCCGATATGTCCCATTGTCTAACGGGCGCATAAATGAGTCGGATTCGGTGTTGCAGTCACCGACTTTGGCGAACACGTTGCCATGATCGCCTAGCTTCTGGCCTTTGAGATACAGATCGCGCATGGTCGGACTGATGTCAGACAGCACTGGGATCGCTTGTAGTTGCGATTCGAGATGGTCAGCGGCGGGAGTCAGGGTGAAGGTTGGCGTGAGCGTGGGCATCGGCGGGATCGTCACCGCCAGCGCGATTTGGGGAGCAGCCTTACCAGAAACAATCTCGGTGCTAGCCGCAAAAACCCACGCTGTTTTAGCGTCGGGAAGTATGATCAGATACCACGTCGCACCGTAGAAATCTTTGGCGTAGGCTTGCACAAGATAGGGATCGGTATTGTTGACCCCTTCCAACGCATCAAACCATAGGCCGGGGCCATTCCGTACCGGGCTGCCCGCTTTGACTTTGACCCTGACCACGTCTGTGAGCGTAGTAGCTGATACATCGGTAGGTTCTGCGGTCGCCGTCGCCTCAACAACAGTTGCCGTATTGGTCGGTGTTGCGGAATCAAACGGTGTCGGTGAAAGGGTGAATGTTGAGGCAAAAGTCGCTTTTGAAGTTGATGCAGCGGTGGGCGTAGCGCTAGCGGTGGCTAGCGGTGTTGGCGTATCCGAGGGCAGCACAGCAAGAGTCGGCAAACTCGCCGCCCGCGAATAGTGCCCACTGATTTCTACAACTAGCAGGATCAAGATTGTCGCCATAATTAGCACCGCGCCAATAATGGCGATGAGTGGGCGACGAGAGGTTGGAGTAGACGGGACAGGCGGCATTTATGCGGCGCTTTCACGGTTGACTGGGCGTTAACCATATTTTAGCAGCATTTGAGCCATCGATTAGTTCTTGAAAGCAAGCTGCCCCGTTTTGCAGTGGTTCGACGCGAGTCCAGCTTTCGTTGAGCCAGAAGCGCTTCTGAGCCAATGCCGCGAGTGCATAGCGAAAGTCGAGCGCTGTATAAGCAAAAGCGCCATAGCAAATCACTTCGCGGCGAATCAGATCATTGATCGGCAGCAGACTTTCTGCTTCATGCAAGCCGACCCACGCCACACGACCTCCGGCACGGGTCGCCGCACTGCACGCCTGACGGGTTGCCGTTGCGCCCACCGCATCAACGGCAATTTCAACGCGATCCGTGAACCTGCCATCGCTGAGATCGACAGATATTGCGCCAAGCGCTTCTGCCATCGCTAACCGATCTACGTTGAGATCAGCGCAATAGATTGTTTTTACGCCCCAATCTTGCAACGCCTGAATCATAAACAAGCCAATCGGCCCCGCCCCGACAATCAAGGCGCTTTCGTGAGGGCGTGGAGCCAGCAGCGCCGCCGTATGCACCGCACACGCCACGGGTTCTGCCAACGCACCAAGGATCAACGGCAGATCGGTAGGCAGGGGCAGTACAGAAGCCGCAGGCATAGCAACAAACTCAGCATTGCTGCCGGGGAGTGCAGCGCTGATCAGCTTACGCTGCTGGCATAACTGCTGTCTGCCACTCAAGCAGTACAGGCACTGTCCACAGGTGATTAGCGGGTTCGCCGTAACGACCTGCCCCACGACAAGATCGGGAAACTGTAAATGTGCCTGTTGATCGATCTGTTCGATGTGACCGCTGAACTCGTGACCCATAATTAACGGCGGCTTTCGCAGCGAATTTTTGCCCAGATAGCCGCTTAGTTCAGAGCCACAGATGCCCGAATAGGCCACCTTGATCAAAACTTCGCCCGCCTTGAGCGTGGGAAGATCGACCCGGCACAGTGGCATTTGTTGCGGGCCTTCGTAGACGAGCGCTGACATTTGATCCAAAAGATAATTTCCTTGTGGTATTACGCATCCGTCAGATTGTCTTTAACCCTATGGCAGCGCCAAGCCGTAGGTTGCCAGTATCGCCGCCGTACTTTCGACTGTCGAGTGCTGGATGCTAGGGATACCCATGCCGTGTGCCACTTCGATGAATAACGGACGATCATCGATGTAGATCACCTGATCCGCCGTGACTTGTGCAATATCCAGTGCCAGCAAGTAAATATCGCGGTCAGGCTTGCGATAGTGTACATACGACGAAACGACAAACGCATCAATGAAATCGCGCAGCCCGAACTTTTCGATGCGATAGGCGGTTAACTCGCGTCCCTCGTTACTGACCACGACTAATTTGAGTCGATAGTGCTCCTTCAGGGCGCGGACAAATTGCAGCATTTCGGGGTAGGGCTGCGATTGGGCATACATGAACGTTTTGAAGTCATCCTTCGAGAAAGGACGTTCTTGATAAAAAACGACCTGATCGAGATATTGATCAAGACTGAGCTTGCCATCCTCGTAGGAGTTGAAGCTCAGATGATGGCGCTCGTCCATCTCAGCATAGTCGATCTTGAATTCATCGGCTGCCAGTCGGCGTTTTTGCCGACCCCACCCATTGGTTAACAAGACACCGCCAATATCTAAAAACAGCGTCGAGGGGCGCACAGTGGGAACTGCATTTGCCATGTTGCGATAAACCTTTTGTTAAAAATCTTGGAGTTATTTTGATCATTCTACAACTGAAGTGAAGTTTTAACCCTCATCGCTACAATTTTAAGATTCATCTCGCCATAGCACTCTGCTATAATAGACAAGTTTGACAGAAGCCCGACCCTGATTTTCGTGGTATTGGAGAATAAATTTGTCCTCTCAAGGAACAGGAATTCGCTACACCGGCCTGACCAGCGCCGAAGTTGCCGAACGTGTGGCACGTGGTGAGAGCAATAACTATCGAGTTCGGGTTGACCGCACTTATTGGCAAATTGCCCGCGACAACATCTTCAACCTGTTCAACATTGTCCTGACCATTCTGTTGGTCATTATCTTTCTGTTTCACGAGCGCACCAGTGTGATTTTTGCGAGTTTTAGTGTCATCGCCAACACGGTGATCGGTATGTGGCAGGAAGTTAATGCCAAGCGGACGTTAGATCGTCTGGCGGCGCAAAATGTACAAAGCGTCAAAGTCTGGCGCGACGGCAAGATTACCTCGATTGCGGCGACTCAGGTGGTCATGGATGATGTGCTGCCGATTGAACCGGGCGACAAATTGGTTGTAGATGGGCGCGTGCTGCACGCCGACAGCCTCGAAATAGACGAGTCACTGCTCACAGGCGAATCGGATGCGATCCTGAAAGAAGCCGAGGCAGAAGTCTTTTCCGGCTCATTTTGTATCGCCGGAGCCGGGGTCATCGTCGCGACTCAAGTGGGCGAAAACAGCATGATCAACAAACTGTCGCGCACCGCCAAAGCCTACCGCAATATCAAAACGCCTGCACAGCGCAAGGTTTCGGTATTTGTCGAGATCGCTGTGGCAGGGATGCTGATATTCGGTCCGATGCTGCTAGTGGCAGGTTTTGTTACCCGTATTTCGCTGCTAGAAACGCTCAAGAATACGCTGGTGTTAGTGACGAGTTTTGTGCCGCAGGGTTTGGTGCTGGCAACGACTCTCTCGCTCACCCTCGGTGCGATCCAGATCAGTAGGCGGCACACATTGGTACAGCGCATTAATGCCGTTGAATCGCTGGCGAACGTCAATGTACTGTGCTTCGATAAAACAGGCACGCTCACCCGTAATGAGTTGGCAGTGGTCGAAGTGCTGCCACTCGGCTCACAATCCATCGAACAGATCCGCGAGTTGTTGACGATCTATACGGCGAATCTGGCCTACCAGAATAAAACCGCCGCCGCGATTGCACACTATATCGGGCAGAATACCGCGCCGCACACCAATGGACATAGCCCAACGGCAGCGGTCAATGTTGTCAAGCAGCAGGAAATCCCATTCAACTCGGCGCGGAAGTGGGGCGCAATCGTGCTGCCCGACTATTCGTTGATTCTGGGTGCGCCAGAGCGTGTCCTTTCGCCCAAAGTCACAGGCGAAGCGATTAATCAGGCAACTCAGTTTGCCACACAAGGCCAGCGAGTGCTAGCCTTGGCGCGTTCTAACGTCGCGCCTACGGGTGAAAACGGCCTGAGCGAGCAACGTGAAGCGCTAGCCCTAATTGTCATGAGCGATCAGGTGCGCCCCGATATTAAGGCGACACTGAATGCTTTCTATGACTTAAAAATCGACTGCAAAGTGATCTCAGGCGATAACATTGAAACGGTGCGGGCGATTGCCAGCGCTGCTGGAATGCACTTGCACGAAGGCTATACTGGGGAACAGTTAGAGGCGATGTCGCCCAATGAGTTTGCCCACGCGGCGCGTGAGGCAAACCTCTTTGCTCGGATCGAGCCGGACACCAAGCGCAAGATTATTGCGGCGCTCAAGCAGCAGGGTGGCTATGTGGCGATGGTCGGGGATGGGGTCAACGACGTGCCTGCGCTCAAGGAAGCCCAGCTTGCTATCGTTATGAACGATGGCACCCAGATCAGCAAGGATGTTGCCGATATTGTGCTGCTGGACAACGCCATGTCTACCTTGCCACTGGCTTTTCACGAAGGGCAATTGATTACTCAGAAAATCTATGGGACGGCGAAGATGTTCCTGACGAAAAACATCTACCATGTGTTGACGTTTATTCTGGTTGGGTTTATGGCGCTGCCCTTCCCACTTACACCTGTTCAGATTAGCTGGGCTGTCTTTACGACGGTCAATATCCCGGCGCTGCTGCTGTCGTTCGGGTTGCTGCGTCCGACTCTGATGCGGAGCTTTGCCAAAGATGTGTTGGCCTATGTGGTGGCTTCGGGCGTGATCGGGGCATGTGGCATGGCGTTGATGTATACGCTGGTCTATATCATCACCCGACGAAACACGGCAGTGGCACGGAGTGCGTTGGTGATATTCCTTGGACTGTACGGCACCTTGGTGTTCTGGAACACACACGGCCTCGACATTTTTGTACCGAGCAGTTTCTTGAAAGCGCCACGCCTTACTCAGATTGGCGTGGCGCTTATCTTGTTAACGGTTGTACCGATGTTTATTTTGCCCCGCCCTTTTCAATTCGTCAGCCCACCCCTGATAGGCTGGGTGTTGATTGCGACAACCTTCGCACTGACTGTAACGGCACAATACTACGCGATGCGGGGAACACGGGTGCTGCACGATCTCAATGAATTGCTGGCTCCCTAAAGCAGCCTGTTACGCAGGCATTGACCAGAGAATCTCGCCAGCGTGCCCTTCGGGTTCGGCTGACATATAGTCCAAAAAAACAGGGTCGAGTGACCCCGACCCTTACACAACGCACAGTAGGTGTAGAGCAATATGACTTGCTAACTGGTTATTTTCTGTGCTTGAAGTTGACGTTTTTCGGCACGGCGACGCTGCCAGTAAGCCCAAATCTCTTCCATCGTATACGTCGCGGCGCGGATCGAGTCAAAGTGTGATGCGCCATGCCGACGCGAAAGATATTGCACAGGCATTTGCGCTATCTTCAACTGGTAACGGGCGGCTTCTGCCAATAGTTCGCCGTCGATAAATACCGATCCTGCTTCCAGATGCAGCCGCCGCAGCTTTTCGCGGCGAATGAGCTTGAACGAGAAGTTGACATCACGCACATGTACGCCAAATAACACACGCACTAGATTGTTGTAAATCTTCGAGTAGAAATAGCGCCGCCAACCGTCCCAACGATTCAGACGATTGCCAATCACCATGTCGTAGCCCTCGTCAAGCCGATCTACTGCCTCGCCTAGCAACCAAAGATCGACAGGTTCGTCGCAGTCAGTGTAGGCGACAATCTCTTTGCTAGCGGCATTCCACCCGGTACGCAAGGCTTGTCCATAGCCCTTATTGCCGTGATGATGGATCACCTGAATATGCGGGTCGGACTTTGCCAGTTCGTCGGCGATCTTCTCAGAACCATCGGAACTGCCGTCGTCAATGATCAAGATCTCGAAGTCGTCCGTGATAGTTTGCATGACCTGTAGTGCTTTTTGGGTCATCGGCTCAACGGATTTGAGTTCATTGTACATCGGGTAAAATAGAGTAACACTTGGGCGCAGCGCAGCCATAATAAGGCTCCTCAACTAAAAATGCAATATACTTTTCAGTGTAGCATTATCTGCGCGAAAATATTCCATTTTTGGAACTTTTAAGATACTTTTGTTTAAGGATAGAAGTTCGTTTCATCTTCGCAACTTACCTTGAGCCGTCGGCAAGATATGGGTATGCTTGTAACAGTTCCCAAATATATTGTTGTCTACGCTATTAAATAGAGATTAAAAAACACCGCATCTCCACTATTGAGCATCAGGGAAGTCGAGATAACATCGTGAGTACATCCACAACACCGCCCACCGTATCCGCATGGGATAAACGCAGTAGTCAAACCGTCGAACAGATTTACCCCGGTGTCACTCGGATCTGGCTGCATAAGGGGCAGATCGTGTGTTATACGGTTACTTCCGTAACCCGTGCCGCCGCCGATGCGTGGTTAAACTCGGCAGTAGAACTCGTCGCTCAGTGGCCTGCTGACCAACCCTACCTATCGATCCACGATTTTTCCGAAGCCACCTTGACTCCATTTATTCGCAAGCGCTCGGTAGAAGCCAACAAAGCGATGCCGCCTACCCTCTTTGGGCGTTCGGCGGTGATCATGCCGCGTACCTTTGTGAATCACATTATCCGACTGTTTGTGACCACCGATCTGTCGCACGCTAATAAGAGAATCCAGCGCGATGTATTCTTTCGGCTTGAAGAAGCGACTGAATGGCTGCTCAAGGGCATGGATAAGAAACCAGCGCCGCTGCCGAAATACCCACTCACCCGATAATTCTGTCATCAGGGAATAAAAAAGGGTTGACTTCCATCTATTGAACGAGGAAGTCAGCCCTTTTAAATTAGCTTCAATGTCTCTGATCAGCTTGTGATCAGTTTTCGAGATGGCGGTGTTCGTTGATGGCCTGCCCAAGCATATCAAGGTCGGTGAACGGGCCATCGCTGACCAACACCTGACCGATCATCAGTCTTAGGCGGCTTTCTGCCATGGCACGGCGGGCTTCGTTGCGGTCTTTGAGGGGGTAAAAATACTCCATCGACTGCTTGATCCGCACTTCGATGCGTTCACGGATCGCTGGCAAATGGTCAGTGTCCGTGATAATAATAAACTCGTGTGCGCCCAAGTGTCCGATAAAGTCTGCTTCGTTGCCTACTTCGCGGACAGCGTTGTTGATCATCAGGGTTACTGCCCGCAGCACATCGTCCGAGGCAATAAACCCGTAGCGATCCCCAAACGAGTCCAGCCCTTCGATGCCAATCGTCAGCAGTGCCCACGACCCGCTGCCCATAATGGCTTCGCTGAGTTTTTCGTCTACTAGCTTGCCTTCGGCAACGCTCGTGATCGGGTTGACGAGCGTTTGTTGGGAAGCCCGTCGCAGCGAATTCCGCACCCGCAGCCGCAGTTCCTGAATGTCGAAGGGCTTGGTGATATAGTCCACCACGCCCAACTCCAAACCCGCCAGTTTGTCTACGCGATCCCGCTTCTCGGTGAGAAAGATCACCGGGATATCCTGAGTGCGCCGATTAGTCCGCAGTTGGCGGCACACTTCATAACCGTCGATGTCGGGCAAGCGAATATCTAGCACAACCAGATCGGGGTTATGTTCGCGGCTGATGTTGACAGCATCTTTGCCCCAAGCGGCAGTCAAGACATCATAGCCTTGCACTCGAAAGTATGCGTTAAGCATCTCCGAGAGATCAAGATCATCTTCGACAATGAGAATCTGAGCCTTATCTGCCAAAGTGTCCCCTCGCGTTCTCGTTGATAATTATGTTGCCAGAGACGATAGACTCAAGCCCGAACCGATCAGCCGATGGGTTCTTTGTAGATGACGAATACGCAGTTTTCTGCGCCTAGGCATACTGGCGCTGGTTGTTCTCGTCGAGGTACTGGATGTCATAAGCGCGGGC
>JBDTVG010000055.1:0-5132 GCA_040007395.1 Chloroflexota bacterium | reverse complement strand
AAGCGTCGCGTTCTTGAGGCCGACTAGCAACCCAATATCCTCAGCAGGCCGGATGAAATGGGCATGATAGAACATGCTCGGCTGATTAACCCGCTTGCTATAATCCAACGCCAGTCCGACCCGCTCATCATAGCCATAGATTTCGGCTTGCTTGACCACCGTTTGCGGCACATTTCCTTTAAGGTAGTGGGCAAACTCATCATCATCCAGCCAGCCGGTGGCTTCTTCGCAGTCACCCGCTTGCGGCGTGGACACTAGCGGAGTCCAGCCTTCAACCGCATTGGAGACAAACCCCGGATCTTGGTCGGGCATCAGACTGACGTATTGATGCTTATCTTTGTTGTACAGCACATCCAGCGGCATCTGCACCAAGCGGGTAATCGCCCCATCCTCCTTTTTTCGGGCGATATACGGGCCATCGAGTTCCAAAGTGCCGAATGAGGCCGCAGTATCTTTGCGTGCTGGCAACCCAATCGCGGCACTGGTTTCCGTATCAATCCTGCCGTTGGCATACTCGCTCCAGCGCCCCCCACGCTGCTCAAGATAGGCGGTGCGAATCGCGCCTTGCATCGTCTGTGGCGTGGGCGGGAAGATGCTGCGGGCCACGAAACTTTGCGCGGCAGCAAACGGTTTAGAATCGCGGAACATCCACACATCCTGTGCCTGAATAAACAACCACTGTGTACGCATCTGATCGGTCATCGCAAGCCCCCTCTCGCCAGAAACTTCGCCAAAATCGTCCAGTTGGCAACCGACTCCCACCCGCAGTTTTCGGCTTCGCCAAGCGTGACCAGCGCAGGCGCTAACACATCGATGAGTTGGCCCTTTTGGTCATCGTCAAGCCGTTCGCCACAGCGCCGCTTGAGCAAGCGCCGGACTTCGGCCTCGCGCATGGTGTTCTCTTTTTCTCCCTGCGGAAAGCCGAGATCGTGCGCTAGTTCAAGTAGGTCGTAGCCGATCTTCGTGGATAGCCATTCGTCCTCCGCTAAGGGTTGGAAGGCCAATTGTAGGTTGAGGGTAAAGGCCACCAGTTCAACGCCCGCAATTTCCCACTGGGCACCGGCTTGGCGAATCTGCCCGGAGCGATGGCTTTCCCGCACAACCAGTGCATTCCGCCCGAACCCGATTTCCTCATCTTTAGCGATCTTTTCTCCGACGCGGGCTTCCTTAAGCGCAATATCAAGAGGCAGGTTTGTCGAGGTCAGGGCGATTCCCGCACTGGCCTGTACCCCTGTGGTTCTCGTACCCTCGGTAATTTCTGTGATCACCTCACGGGTGGTTTCTTCGAGCACCTTTCGCAGCGCATCGGCACACGCCAAAACCGTTGTGAGTGGCAGCAGCGCCAGCACATCATCGCCGCCCGCATAGATGAGTTCGCCCAACGATTCCTTGACGATTCCCTCTACTTTATTTTCAGAGAAATCCGCTAGCGCCTGTGACAAGGCTTGATGTTGCGCTTTCGTTTGGCACAGCGAAAGTGTCTTGCCCATGTGGTCGCCATCCAGATGCAAGATGGCAACGCGCAGTACATCGCTTTCATCTTCGGCATTCCTAACCGCCTGTGCTCTGGCGGCAGGCAGCCCTCGCTTGGCAATGGTTTCGAGATCGGGGAAGCGCTGGATTGCGTCATTCTCGACTCCCAATTCGCACCCGGCAAACTGGGCAAAGCGCTTGATTGTGGCGAGCGATCCCAAGCGTTCGTTAGCGCGTAGGACGATATTCCGCCCACGCTCTAGCCGCTGTTCGAGTTTGTCCCACGCCAGTGGTAGCGCCGATTGAGCGCCCGTCAACGTACATTTGATGCCCGGTTCGTTGACCTGTGGGAAGTGTCGCAATTGCTTGCGAGCTGCCAACGCCCGTACCGCCGTTGTATAGCTCGTGCCGTGTGCCATGTCGTCGCTTTCGTCATAGGGAACCGCGACCCAATAGACTTCCAGCCACCGCTCGATCTGACGGTCAAAAATATCGACCCATGCCCCGTCGCCAATTTCACTTTTAAGCCAGTCGCGGACTCGTCCGGCGATTTCGAGTTCCCAATGCTGATGCAGGGCTATTTCAACCGCCGGGGCGATTGTGTCTGGGGCTTCGTGGCTGGTGAAAGCAAAGCGATGTGGCACGCTATGGGGCAGTACGTTGTCCGCAGTAGTAGCTGGAAAGAGCAAGTCTACACTATAGGCTTGCGCCGATCTCACCCCAGCTTGAGCGATCATGCTCAGAATGCGGCTGCCCACAAAAAGATCCTGAGTCCGGCGCGAAGCCTCAATAAAGGACTGAACGGGCGCGATCTGAAAAAGGTACAGATATGAATCACTCATTAGAATGCCATGCCCCACACATATTCGCCCTTCCAAGCCGTCTGTAGATCCGTCAGAAGCCTGTTATAGATCGTCCAGTCGATAGCCGCGCCACTCGGTAATCCGGGTGTGGAGCGCATGACCGTGATAACCGGAAAAAATTTATCGCCAATCCGCCGCACCTGTGCAATTAAAGGGGAAGCCCGTCGTTTGTTACCCTTTGCGTAGCCAAAGCTATCGGCATAGCCAATATATCTGGGGCTGCGCAAGAAATCTTTGAACAGCGCGACATTGGCGGCGCGTGCATCATCAAAGCTGTGGTGTCCAACCAGCACGCGACAATGGGCCGGGTTGAGCGTTGGGAAGTCAGGCAGCATTCCCGCATAAACGCTGCTGATCTTTTGGGGCTGACCGACAATTTTGGTCAACCGATCCGTCAGCACACTCGCCAGATGTTCCGACGAAGTGAACTCCCACATATTCGAGTCCAATGCACCGAACATCCGTCGGGAGCGTTTGCCAAGCCCACCCAACAAGAGCCAGATCTGAATGGCATGGATCACTCGCGGCGGAATCGCTGTGCCGGGGCGCGTCACGACCTGTAGTGTAAACGTCTGGTCAGGATCGATGGCAGGCGTGAAACCGCGCTCTCGCTCATTTGAGCGATGTGGCAACATTTCGTGCCTTGAGTCCTCAAGATCATGTGCACTGTAGAGTCGAATGGATACCGAAGATCCTAGCGTTGTTGACCCAAAAAGATTACTTTCCCGTGTCTTCAACCGGGTTAGGTCATCCGAGCGCGCGCCTTCAATAGCCCGCAGCCAATAGCGCAGTTGGCCCCGTACCGACATGGCCCGCAGTTCGGGGTGGCCTTTGGGATCAGACCCGTTGAGAAACAGCGGGCTAATCGTCGTTAGACTAACTTGCACAACGTTATCTGATGACACCATATCCCTCCATCGTGTGTCCGATTAAGGATGATGATATGCTAAAAATTCTATTTTAGTTTGAGTAATATTACTCAAAAATGGGACGCAATGAATGATGGGAATTACAGATAGGGCGGGCAGGCCCGATCCCTATATCCAAGCCGTATTTCGTAGGAACACGGCAATGCCGTGTCCGGTTTTGCGCGATTGTTCAGGATCGATTATTCAGAATATCTAACAGGACTTGGCGCTTGTGGGCAGCAGGTACGGGGTACTCGACAAAGCCAACCATCTTGTTATATATGTGGCGCAGTTGATTCTCGATGGTGCGTTTGTCCTTAAAGAGCATGAAGGCCAGCGTTGCTGCCG
Source organism: Chloroflexota bacterium (assembly GCA_040007395.1). Classification (GTDB taxonomy): domain Bacteria; phylum Chloroflexota; class Anaerolineae; order Aggregatilineales; family UBA2796; genus DATGFK01. Next base: position 1,540 of record JBDTVG010000055.1, on the reverse strand, counting down.
TTAGATAAGGATGCTGTTTGAGCAGTTCAGCCAAGACCCGTTCCTGTTTGCTCAAGATGTGCATAAATTCGGCACCTATATCCCGTTCGACCAATTGGGAGGCATCGATGGGCAGCGGTGGGCGAAAATGCTCGTGTCCAGTAAATTGCGGACGAATGGGCAGCGCGACGAGGTGGACTTGATCCTGCATTCCGTGTGGAATGTGATATACGCCGCGTTGACTGATCAGTTCGGGTGGCGACAACACGACCCATACGCGATCCCGTTGATCGAAGATCAGTGACGCGGCGAGGGTAGCATAGATGCTCATGGCTTTGCGTCCGCCGGACACCAGCATTTGCAAGGTGTAGCCTGTGTCGTGATAGTGGCGCAGCACACTGTACACCGCATTAAAATAGGCCGTCGCTGACCCCTGATCCGTGATGTCGATCAGCGGAGCGCCATCCACGAAACACAGTTCGTGAAAGTAAATCTCAAGATCGCGATAGTCTTTGTGTAGAATCCGCTTTAACGCCTCAAAGGCGGGCGCGATGCCAGAGATAGACGGCTCCGTGTGCAAGATGGCAACCCCCGCAAACGGTTCATCATGCTGAAAGCGTGTCTTCAAAATATCCAATGCAACCGTAATCGCTTCGGGATGTTGTCCGAGCGTTGCAACAAATAATTGTGCCATACTTATTTCCGCGAGTTGCCCAATAGCCCAATAATCTATAAAGCTGTCCACTCTAAAGCTTGTTATTCAAGATCGGTGCTTAGTGATGTGACCATCATGACAAAAAGCTACAATTGCGATAAGTATAGTCAATAGTATATAGCAGCTTAAGTAGATTACCAATAGGGTAACCACCCTGTATCTTTTCAGTGGAGGCGGATACGGAGAGATTGGGTTCAATTCCCCACATGAGGATTATAGGCTGATCGCCCCAGTCGTCGTTTTCTTTTCTCTTAATAGCAGCACTTATTGTTTGTTTCAATCCCCCACTGAGGATTATAGGCTGATCGCCCTGTGACTCGCGCCTACGCTACCGTTCCGAACTTCACGTTTCAATCCCCCACTGAGGATTATAGGCTGATCGCCCAGCTGGCTTCATCATCGGGTATGGTCTCTGGACAAAGTTTCAATCCCCCACTGAGGATTATAGGCTGATCGCCGAAGGATTATGTTGATCGCTACAACACGCTGACGAGTTGTTTCAATCCCCCACTGAGGATTATAGGCTGATCGCCAAGTACCCTAACGGGGTTTTGTGGTTGGCGTTGATCGTTTCAATCCCCCACTGAGGATTATAGGCTGATCGCCAAAACGGTACTGAAGTGGCAAAGCTCGAGAGCGCGTGTTTCAATCCCCCACTGAGGATTATAGGCTGATCGCCGCTCCAGCAGGCAAAATGCCGGGAACATCTTTGCTTTCGTTTCAATCCCCCACTGAGGATTATAGGCTGATCGCCCTTAACGAACGGCGCAAGCATTGGGGGTGACCTGGAAGTTTCAATCCCCCACTGAGGATTATAGGCTGATCGCCGTTCAGTGACAGTGGTCA
>JBDTVG010000054.1:0-10966 GCA_040007395.1 Chloroflexota bacterium | reverse complement strand
CGAAGACCCACCTGCCCTCTTTTTTCCTTCTTTCGATCTGCTGTTGGGTGGCTAGCAAGTTAATGTGTTTTAGTTTTGCGCTCCGTCGCCAAATTATTGCTAGCACACAACACTACTAACTACAGCGGTTCTCAAGTTGATTGAGCTGTTAGTTGTATTACGAACTGTGTCGCGCAGTCATATTCACACATGAGCTAATAGCACCACTTCGATGAACACCACTGTAATAATCAAGTCGTTTTCCACCTACCTACTCAATCCACATAAGAGTTACGCAGTTGAAATTCAAATTTGGCGATATGTGGGGTAAAAAGCCACATATCATCTTTGTGCGAAATTATCTCACGGTGCCAAAAATCAATCCAACTGTGAATAGTTACCTAAACAGTTGCCACGATACCGAACAATTTAGGCTCGAGGAAACCAAGCCGTGAATTTAGCACCAGAGGCTGCCTGATTCGACACGGTAAGATTGCCGTGATGCGCTTGCATGATGCGCTGAGCAATCGCCAGTCCTAATCCGCTACCGCCAGTTGTTGCATTGCGAGAAGGTTCTCCTCGGTAAAACGGCTCAAATAAATGAGACATATCTTGCTGGGCAATACCCGCCCCGTCATCGGCAATAAAGAAGGTTACTTTGTCTTCCATGACTTCGTATCCCACTGAGATATTCCCCTGCACCGCTGTATAGCGCACCGCATTGTCTAACAAATTTCCGATGACCCGCAATATCAGAATTCTGTCAGCTCGAACACTAGCAGGATTTTCTGCAGCGTAAAATTGTAAGGTGATGTGTTTTTCCTCTGCAAGCGGACGTATGCCTTCGACAGCCTGACGCAACAGCGTGCAAAGTTCTAAGACCTCACTTTGAGGCATTTGTTCAAGAAATTCAAGACGGGTAAATGCAAATAAGTCAGCAATTAACCGTTCAAGGATATCTGCTTTAAGTTTACACATGGTGAGATAATGGTTCGTTTTATCTGGTGTTGTGGCGATCCCTGTTCTCAAACCTTCCAAGTAGCCACGCAGCGAAAATAGTGGCGTTCTAAGATCGTGAGCAATAGCGCTGATGAAAAAACGCCGTTCCTGTTCCATCTTAGCTTGTTGCTCTACAGATTCTCGGAGACCGTTGCGCATTACTTCGAAGGCGGTTGCAACATCAGCTAACTCGCGCACATACGTTGGTGGCAGATCAAAGGCTAAGTCGCCAGTGGCAATCTGACGAGCAGCACGGCTCATTGCGGAGAGTGGCTTCAATAAATAGCGATTGACAAGCCAACTTAACAGAATAAATAGAGCCAACTGGTTCACGACTATTAATAGCGGAGCCATTGAATTCAGCCACTGATCGCCCTCCAACCCAGCGATATACAACGACATTGTTCCAGTGATTTGCTTATCCTCAACCAACACAATACGGCGATAGGGGAGAGGCGCTACAGTTTTCTGTGTCCTGAAGACTTCTACACCACTTGGATTCTGAAGCACAGCGTCAATGTTATGGGTGGCAAGCCTAGTCCGTAACTCAGCTTGCCAATTCGAGTCGTCCCAGTGGCCTAGATGGTCAATAACGTCGGTTTGAAGGGCATCCAGTACAGGAATGTAGTGCTGCGGATCAGGACGAGGTGATCCTACAGTTCCAGGTATGGCAGCAGATAAGAGTGTTAGGAATAGGATGAGTGCCAATAAATAGTGAGCGCGAAAAGTCTTCATTGTGGCAAGCCTTCAAACCGATAGCCAACGCCCCAAACTGTTACGAGATACACGGGATTACGCGGATCAGCTTCGATCTTTTCCCTAAGGCGTCCGATATGAACCGCAACTGTATGCCTGTCTCCAACTTCGCCCCAGAAATGCGCCAAGAGATGATCAGCCGTGAAGACCTGGCGAGGGTGTTCAGCGAGCAGCAATAAGAGATCGTAGTCACGGGCCGTGAGTGCAACCGGTCTTCCTTTGATCTGGACCTCATGGGCGCGAATATCGATCCGTAACTGTCCAAAATCCAGAAGAAGTTGTGGTGCTGGTTTATCAGCCTGATAGCGTCGCAATACAGCCTTGATTCGGGCCACAACCTCAGCAGGAGTAGCAGATTTTACGATGTAATCATCTCCTCCAAGCCCTAAGCCACGAATCTTGTCGACATCAGAGTCCAACGCACTAAGGAACAAAATAGGCACATCGTTTGTATGACGGATTTCTCGACATAATTCAAATCCGTTTTGACCGGGCATCAACACGTCCAACAATACACAGTCTACCTTTTCCTGCTTCAGAATCACCAGTGCAGTTCCAGTTTCACTCGCAAAATGAACCTTGAAACCATCTGCCTCAAGAAAGTCCCGCATGAGTTCAGTAATAGAAGGATCATCATCCACCACCAATACCGTTAGTTGGGAGTTCATTGCCATTCGATTGGCCCCTGTTACCACTCACGAATTTAACCCGAGTCTAACATCTAATTGTTTCTACGTTTGTCTAGTGCCAAGAATGAGACGCTTTGTTGATAAAATTGTGACATTTTTGCCTATCGAACTGTGATTTTTATTGTTTACGCTTTGAGTATTCAATCTATCGCTTCCAGTCAAATGCTTATGAAGAAGGAATATCGAGAAACAAAAATGCGCATAGCAAAATGGATGACGCTTTTGATTTTCACAATAATCGTGACTGCATGTAGCTCAAAACAGCAGAGTGCGCCAACAGATAGTTTAAGTACACCCGCACCTGCTAATGATACATCGACGGTAGGTGGTAAATCCTTGGAGGGTAACGTAGATCGGGGAGCAGCGCTGTTTAAGACGGGTCATGACCCATTGCCTGCTTGCAGCACTTGCCATAGCACAGGGCATGACAAAATTGTTGGGCCGGGTCTAGGTGGATTAAGTGTGGTTGCAGGACAGCGGGTTCCAGGGCAATCTGCCACCGACTACATTCAAAACAGCATCATAAACCCAAGCGCCTATATCCGACCGGGATTCGAGAACATCATGCCCCCTATATTCGGAACGGTACTGTCTGACCAAGATATTGCCGACCTAATCGCTTATTTGATGACCTTGCCTTGAAATGACTTGACCTTTGGGATAGGTCATAAGCAACTTGGTTCGATTCCACCAAATAGGGTCTTCATCGCCATCGGCATGATTGTACTGTATTAATTCGGTTCTCTGTTCGTGTAGAAATCATCTGCGAAGTCAAGGGGAACAGACAGAAAGAGGAACAGATTATGAAAAAGAAACAGATCGCATTCTCGGTAATTACGACCTATCTATGGGTGATTATGATCCTTTTGGGCAGCATCCTCCTGGAGACATTCATGATATACCCCAATATTTTTCGCAGCGTCCCTGAGTCATTCAAAACTGCACTGGAATTTATGTCCGTCACAGGCCCGGCCCAGTTCTTCCGACCCCTTGGTTACCTCTGTTGGCTCTGCGCCGCTGGAGCCTTGGTCGTAGGTTGGCATGTGAAGTCAGCACGGTATTGGATATTGGGCAGCGTAATAATGATTGCCTGTGAAGGGATGGCATCGATAATTTTTTTCTGGCCTCGAAACACGATCTTGTTTGTCGAAGGCACGGCACTGCATTCGGTTGACTTTCTGAGACAAACTGCCAATGAGTTTCAGTTATGGCATTGGTCAAGGCTTGCGTTCAATGCGGCGGCGGCGGTTTTGATATTTATAGGGTTCTTGAAGTTTTATCGCTACCGAATCATAGCTCAGAGGGCATCTCATGAAACACCGCTATCTGTTAGCACTGAATGAACTCGTTAAAACCAATCACAATGGTATAGCCCGCAAATTGATGAGTGCCAAGGCCAGATAACAGCTATCCATGAAAAGTTATAGAAGAAAGCAGGCATAGCATGAGCAATATCATCATTGCCTTCTTGGGCCTAATTACCTTAATGAATCTGCTTTTATGGGTTGTTGAACGGTTGTTAGGCATCCATCGATCCTGGTTTCTGACGCTTATGGCTTCATTCTTTGGCCTAGTTGTTGCAGGCAACGTCACCTATGTAATTGCAATGCGAAATCTAGGCGAACGGGATTTTACGTGGCTTTTTATCGTCCTGGCGACGATTATAACGGTCGGCATACTGGTATTCTTGGAATTCACGTCTCGGCTGCACCGTTAAATAATGGTGTCTCCGGACTCCTTCTCGGTCTGCATTCATTGGTAATTGAGGAACTTCTTCATGAATATCGATATAAAGAGTGTCATCAAGGTGAGTGGGCTTACGGCGTTTGTTGGTCTTGTCGTCGGTCTCCTATCCACAATTCCCTTCCACCGCACCATCGGTACTGGCGCTGGCCCCGATCCGATTGGAATAGTGCTCGGTGTCACCGCCACTATTCCATCCTTAGGCTGTATTCTTATGCCGCTACTGTGTATAAGCTTCGCCTTAGTGCCCACTGGTGCAGGCCTCGGCTACGGTTATTTGGCACAAGGTAAAGGCAATCTCGTATGGGGTGGGGCATTGACGGGCGCTTTGGGAGGCTTTCTGTACGGGGTTGGAGCGGGGTTGATAAGTCTGGCAGGTAATATCGGCGCGGCAGCTTTTCTGCAAGACGTTCAGGTTATCGCCAGATATGGTAATACGAGCATCATTGGTGCAGCCATGAGCCTTTGTGCTGCTACTGTTATCGGACTGATCTTTGGAGCAATAGGTGGCGCACTCTGGCCCATTTTTAAGAGACGTAATGCTAACCTATCATAATATGAGGAGTCTGAGCAATAAGCCTCCCATCAGTCAGCGCTGGTATGCACGGCGATCAAGATATTGGATGGGCACCGCTAGTGTCCAATCCAATATGGCTAATAACCTCCACATTATGGTTAGAAAACGTCCAAAATCGTGCGTTCAGCCTCACTGGATGGCAACCTATACCCGCTAGACAATCAAGATAATTCGGCTCATGTTAACCACAAGTGCAAAAGGGCTAAACTAAGGAAAAAGCGAGCAGGGCAGGATATATCAAATGCCGATAGAGTTTCCCATTGTAGAGTTAATGTCGAGTCAGAAGAGTTACGAGTGGTTGATCGATTATTTCCATCCAACCGGGATGGTTTGTCCGCATTGTGGGATGGCATTGGGAAACGCGCGCTGGTTCCGAGTGACCAAGAGCAGCCAAGTACCGGATTACCGTTGTCGGAGTTGCGACAAGACGTATAACGCCTACAGCGGCACCGTCTTTGAAGGGCGACGGTTGACGGCGGAACAGGTGATCTTGCTGGTGCGAGGCGTGGTCAAAGGGGAACCGGCGCAAATTTTGGCAAACGAGGGCGGCGTGTGTCGCCAAACCGTTCAAGCCATTCGTCGACAATTGCAAGCCAATGCCCAATTCATGCAGCCTGATAATCCGCTGGAAGGCGATAAACAGACGGAAACAGCCGAGCTGTATCAGAACGCCGGGGAAAAAAAGTGAACCACATCTTGACCGGGCTGACCCACCTCGACGCAGAGCAAACAAACAACGTGGACATGGTACCTACGCCAATGACCGACCGCCAATTGTGGGCACAGTTGGGCGAGAAAATGGTAAAGTACGCTTACGGATGGTTGAACGGACCGATGGTCAGACCTTGTGTGCTCATGTGCTGACCGCCTGTCACTTTCAAATGAGCCGCCACGGAGAGAAACGGTCATCAGGAGCAAGCGACTTGCCGAGAGTAAGTTGTTTGGCTAACCAGCGTCGGGCAAACTGAAAACGGCTATAACGCTGGAAGAGAGGCCGTGCCGTAAAGCGTTTAGCCGCTTGAGTGAAACACAGACGACGAGCAATGGACAAGACCCAAACGTACAGTAGCACAACGGCAAGCAATAGGCGAGAAAAACGTTCAGGGTGTTGCAATTGAGATAAGTCGAGATGGAAACCACGACTTTTAAGATCAGAAAACATTTCTTCACAGCCAAAGCGTCGGGCATAGTCGCGTAAGGTGCGTCGGGTAGGGAGGAGATTGGTAGCAATGAACCAGGGATCAGTGCTGTTTGCATCAAGCGCCAGTGCAAAATGAACAGGTCCATAACATTGAGCTTGGGTGAGTACCACATCTGTCAAGAAGTAATGCGTGCCGGGGACAGGAGCCAAGTGCTTGAGCTTAACCCACACGCCGCGAGTCGGACTGACGAAGTGCGTGCCTTTGACACGCAGACAGAAATTCCAGTGGTGCAGACGAATAGAACGCATCATATCGACTTGCCCAAATTCGCGGTCTCCCAGAATCACGACAGTACAGCCAGACGGCAGCAATTCCTCCAAATGGGCCAAGACGGCGTTGCGTTCTCTAAACGTGCTGTTGCCTTTGTGCGACAACACTTGCCAAAGCAGCGGAATCGCTCGTTTGCGATAATACACGCTCATCATCAACACATTCAACTGTTCATTTACCTCAGTCCGGTCAATTTGGATACGCACTCGTGTATGACGCAATGCGCCCAAAATACCAAACGCCACCGGGTCATACAGCACGCGTTCATCCACTTGCGGGTTTTTCAACCATCGTCGAAAACGCTGCGCTATATTATCTTCTTGAATATCTAATGGAACACGTTCGGCAATCCGGCTCAAGCGCACATCTCGCGCCTCAAAAATCCCGACCATCAACAAGGCAAGGGTCTGAACCAATTCCGGTCTTCCCCATTTTTGCCAGCCTTTCAATGCTGTCTGCAATTCGTGGTAAAGTCGTTGTGGGCCGCTCATCGCTTCCTTCGGTCTCTAGTTTTAGATGGTACTTCAACTATACCGAATCCCTTGAGTGGCCTGTTTCTCTCGTTTCAAAAGTGACAGGCGGTCAGGCTCATGTGAACCAATTTACCCAAGATAATAGCCAACTTTATACCGATGAATGGCAAGGCTATAACCATGTTGACCGTTCTCATGCCACTGTTTGTCATGCCCAAAGGGAATGGGCACGCGATGACGATGGGGATGGCCTCCGCGAAGTTCACATCAACACGGTGGAAGGCATTTGGACACTGGTGCGTAACTTCATGCGTCTCTTTCGGGGCGTTCACAAAAAATACTTGTCGGGCTACCTTGCCATCTGTGAGTTTCACATTAATCTAAAGCGCATTACGCCCGATTTCGTGGCAGCCCTTGTCGCTACGCACTTGTAATTAACATGAGCCGAATTTTATCACATATTCAGCGCCAGAGAGTGTATCTCTATACATCGTCGCACCAGCCAACATCAGTCCGAGCGGTAGGTAGCCTAATGCTTTTGCTACCTTTGACAAATCGGGGTCATCGCGCCCTACCCAGCTCTTGAGCAACTCCACGGATTGGGTTTCATCTAAGAAGTCAAGACGGTGTTCTTGAGCGCCTAAGAGATCGTTAATTTGTAGGTTACGGGTAGTGATCAGTAGACGGGCAGGCATCCCAGCAATCAGATCACGGAATGCTCGACTTACCGGGAGTTCCCACACATCATCAAGGATGATGAGGCAGTGCTTACCGCTTAGCACCTTCTGAGCGCTCGCTCTGCACGTGTTCTCATCGGTAGGATAATTGTTCAGATTGTCGTCAAGTTTAATACCTAACTCCTGATATAGCAGCCTGTTCGAGTGGTTTTGACCAACAGTAAGCCAGATGATCCCATCGGGGAAGGCGCGGCGGATGCCACAATCGCAGGCGAATGCCGCAGCGAGAACCGATTTTCCGATCCCACCCATGCCTTGTACGGCTGTTGTGCGCTTCTCGGCACTAATCACGGTTGGCTTATTAATATCAGTAATCACGAGTTCGCGTAGCTTCGCTATATCTGCGGGGCGAGGCAGGAACTTGTTAGGCAGTTCCGGTATGCCGATAAGCGCACCTAATGGCGCGTTTTGATCATTCAATTGGCGAAGTAGCGTTTCAAAGCGTTCTGCGTAAACCGTATCGTCACGGAAGTCAGGAGCATCGTAGTTTGCCAATACTGATGGTAAGTTCTGATAGTCACATTTCCGCAGGATGATGTTCACAGGCTTGCATATGCTGAGAGCATATTCCCATTCCGTCCTGACATAATCTGACTTGAATGCGCCCTCACCAGCCACAAGGACAAAACGATCCGCCATGTCAATTGCATCGCGGATTTCTTGCAAGAAAGGCGAGCCCCGGTTTGGCATGGATGTACGGTCCCACCAAATGATGAATCCATGAGCGGTTAGGTCTTTGTGCAAGCGCTTGACGAACGGCTCATCGTCGGAGCGAGCGTAGGAGAGAAAAAGTTGATGCCCTGTTGTCGCGGTCGTATTTGACATGGCTTTGCGTCACTCCTATAGCTGGGTAAACGCTCACACCTAGTATAGTACCTCTATTTTTACATAAAACTGCTGTCAAAAACCGCAAAATTACTCCTCAATCCTGTCAAAATTACCTTTGAAGATTCCTCACAGAGACTATCATTCCCGCCATATTGCACAGATGCGGGAAAGGTATGTACCAGATGAATCTAAAAGATGCTATCACGCAGATATTCACCGACGCTAAGGATCTTGCCCAGGTCGTCGCGCTATTGCTGCCGTGCTAGGTTTTTTGGGGTTGGGCATCATGTACATGGGGTCCAGCTGGCCTATTGTAGGCGACTGAAGGAGCGTCCGTCAGGGCGTACCAGCACTGCGCACCTCATCCTCGTGGGTTAACGCGGGGATAAACACGCGACACCACATGTCAGGGTGTGGGCTAACAGCAGACCTCAAACATACACTGATCACCAGAACTGGGTATGAAAGGATAATCTCGTCAGTTGAACAGTGTTCTCGACCTATATTGAACGGCTTCAGCAACATGCTCGGTTTTAATCGATTCACTTGCGGCTAAGTCTGCAATCGTGCGACTCACTTTTAATACCCGATGATAGGCCCGCGCACTGAATTGCAGCTTGCGCATGGCGGCTTTCAGTAACGTTTCGGCAGCATCATCCATCTTGCACACCTTCTCGATCTCTCCAGCACCTAAATCGCTATTGGTCAAGACACCGGGGAAATCACGATGACGCGCATATTGCCTTTCTCGTGCTGCCTCTACTCTCGCCTGGATAACCGACGAAGGTTCTCCGCGCCGTGCATCAGTCAACTTATCATAATCGACGCGAGGAACATCTAGCTGAATATCAAAGCGGTCTAGCATTGGCCCACTGATCCGCGCCTGGTATTTCCGAACCTGTTGTTCGGAGCAGGTACAAGCCCGCATAGAATCCCCACGATAACCGCAAGGGCACGGGTTAAGGCTGGCAACAAGAATAATATTGGCTGGAAAGGTTACCGAACCACGCACCCGACTAATCGTTACCACCTTGTCCTCAAGGGGCTGGCGCAAGACTTCGAGGTTCCGACCCATCTCTATTATCTCATCGAGATAAAGTACGCCCCTATGCGCCATACTTATCTCTCCTGGGCGAGGAATACTGCCTCCGCCAATTAAACCCGCTTCACTGATTGTGTGGTGTGGAGAACGAAACGGGCGGCGCTGGGCCAATCCTTTACCTTGGGGAAACATATCGGCAACGGAGTAGATTCGAGTAATTTCGAGAGCTTCCGCCGGGGTCAACGTGGGAAGAATACCGGGCAGCGCTCGCGCAATCAAGGTTTTGCCTGAGCCGGGCGGTCCTGCAAGAAGCGCATGATGCCCTCCTGCCGCGACGATCTCCATGGCGCGTTTGACAAATTCTTGCCCTTTCACATCAGAATAGTCTACTAGCCTCAATGGTGCTGATTCAGTCTCGATAGCAGCTTGGTTCCGATTATAGGATGGGATAGGATTGAGCTTAAAGACATGCTCAACCAGATGACCAATGCTCGGAACAGGGATCACATCAATCCCATCCACCAGTGCCGCCTCCGGCGCGTCGCCTTCAGGCACATAGATGGTCGAGTAGCCCAACTCGCGGGTCATATAGGCAAAGGACATCACGCCGCGAACATGCCGCAGACTCCCATCCAGGGAGAGTTCACCCACAAAAACAGCATTTTCAAGTGAATCAGCCGGAATCTGTCCTGTCGCTGCTAAAACTCCCATCGCAATCGGGAGATCGTAGGCAGGCCCTTCTTTCCTCATCTCAGCAGGAGCCAAATTGACGAGGTAGCGACGCATTGGAAAGTCCATGCGGGAATTCTTTAATGCACTTCTTACGCGCTCCCGGCTTTCTTGCACGGCAGTATCAGGCAATCCAACAATAATAAAGCCGGTCATTGCGTGCGGGTTATAATCAACCTCTACGTTCACGCCAACGGCATCAAGCCCTATAATTGCTCCAGACTGAACGGTTGCCAGCATGAATAATCCCTAACCAGACACTACTACAAATTGCGCGATGATACTGATGAGGGATTATACATTGGTTACTGACTGAAGGCATAGCCTTTTAGCAAAAGCTAGAGATGTTATTTCGTGGAAGGCCATACGATGGTTTTCCTGACCGGAACGTGATCAACAGGGATGTTACGTCAAATGGTGCGCAGCAAACCTGAACCGGAATTGGTATCGGAGTTCCCAGTATCACGCTCTCAACTAAGGTCGCGCTGAGCGGCCTACACTTTCTATATCATCTGCATCTATAGCTACATACCCTTTCAAATCAGTATGAAGCATCCTATCTTCGATGATGGTGTGTCCTAGGATCAACACCGCGAGTAACACCATTGGCAATATCGCCACCCTTGATCCTAATGCAAGGCCACTGAATAGCCCAAAGAGTACCCATCCGACGTAGCGTACCCAGATGGCGGACGAATAAAAACGATTAATGAACGATTCCCCCACACATTTTGAGTTTGTATTCCACTTGTTCTTGTTCATGAGTGAATTGTAGTTTGCTTGGCTCCGAATTCGTTGGACCGTCATGATTTCAGGAATCGGATTTACGGTCATAATGCCTCATTGGGCGGTCATGTTTTTCTGCAAAGTGCGTATCGCAGAGCATCAGGGCAATTGCATCTAAATGGATAGAACTTTAAGCAGGTAGGCTTCACTCCAAGC
>JBDTVG010000053.1:0-36381 GCA_040007395.1 Chloroflexota bacterium | reverse complement strand
ATCTGATGCGCCGAAAGACCCAGCGCAACGGCCTCAATCGTTAGATGGGCAACGGGCGGAGTGCCCGTCAAATACCGCCACAATGAACGCCGACTCCACAACTGTTTGAGCAATCCCACCACATTGACCTTAACCATACTTTGTTCACTCTACTGCTTTAAACCCCCACTACTGGTCTCTACCCACACCGTATCCACAAGCCCCAATAACTCGATTAATCGATGCTCCATTCTTAGCCTTGCCTTGAGCCTTTTTCGTATTGTTCCCTGTTTGGTTACTGCAAACTAGCCTTGAATTGGCTCTCAACCTACTCATTCTCATACCCCACCCTCAGGTGGATAGTTATCGTGCCGCTGTCGGCGGAGGCAAATCGGGTAATGAACGGACGATCTGTACGAAATAGTTGCCGAGTGCGACTTTGCCCGCCAAGCTCAGGTGAATACCATCTCCTGTAAGCAAGCCATCTGGGTTAATAGCAAAATACGCATCCAGCCAACCCTGTTGTACCTCATTCAATGGACTGATCAAGTTCTTGGTAAGGTCGTCATGTGAGATCGGCCCGATCACGTAGCTGTCGCCCATCCCCTGAAAAGCATCATCCGTGTTCAAACATGTTACCTGCGAAATCTTGCTGAGTGAGCCAATATCACACGACAGTTTGATCTCTTTGTTGTACAGGTCGCGGTTTTCTGGCGTGAAGCCGCTCGCCCATGTTTCCGACGCGAAAGCCGCGACTGCTCCCTCGTAATAGTTGAGCACAATGATACGCCCCATCGGGTTTGCGTCAGCAAGGCCGTGAGCCAATGTAATAATCGCCCGCACATGCTGTGGCGCAGCATCGGCCTGCGGAATCCTGTCAGGCGTAATGTCGTTGTACCACGGCATGATGATCGTGAATTTGCAGTGATCTGCCTGAAGGTCGGCATAGCTTGAGCTATTAAAATACGAGGGATGATTGGTCGAGTTGATCCCAGTGTTGGACGCACCGCGATCATAGGCAATCAAATCGTTGAGTCCCTGCTTGCGAAGCTGTTCATTGACGACATCAGCAAGGGGACGGGTCAAGCCCACGATGTAGCCAGTGTCAGGAATATCGTAGGTCACGCCGCCATGCGTCACCGAGTCACCGACCAGCGACAAGCACGGTTTGGGCGCATTGGCGACGACTACTGGTACAGCCGTTGCGGTGTCGGCAGGTGGTTCAGTGATAATAGGGGTGATGGTCGCAGTAGGTACAGCAGTTTCCGTATCGGTTGGCGTAGGGCCGGGAGTATCAGTCAAGACGGTGAACGGAGTCGCCGTAATGACTCCGGGTCGGGTCGGTGATGCGGCGGGAGTGGTAGCGATGATCGCCTCTGTCGCACTCGCGCCAATGGTCGGAGCGGACGTACCAGCAGCGATCTCAGTGGACTCAGTAGGGGTTGTAATCGCCATTGAAGCCAGAGTGGGAGCCAGAATTGGTGCGATTTCTTTGGTTGGCGTATCTGTCGGCAGCATGGCAGCCTGAGTGGGCAGCGCTGGATTATTCGCCGTGTTCTGTGTGATCAGAAGATACAGGCCAGTCGCCAGCGCCCCTAATACAATCAAGCTGATCAAGAACACCAACAGGAAGCGCAGCGGATTAGCGGGTCTTTTTAGCGACGGCGAATCGGACGATCTTACCAGCGGGTTGCGACGCACGGTAGCGGGCAGAGTCTTCACCGCTTGTGCCAGTGCGTTATAGAATGCACCTGCCGACTCATAACCTCGGCTGTTCGTCACTGCTTGTTGAATCACGGTAGCCAGCACATGTGGCAAAAGTCGGGAAACTGTATTATCGGTGATTGGCTGACCTGTCAGAGCGCGGTGGACATAGGCTCCTAGCGCTGCAATATCATCGGCGGGTGTGTAGGATTGCGAATCTCCACCCGCTAGTTCAAAGCCACGTATCGCGAAACGACTGGCGCGTCCCTTGCTCGTTTGCGCGATATGGATTCGCCCCAACAGCCCATGTACAATGCCTTGTTGGTGAGCATAATCGAGCGCGGCGCTAATCTGTTTCGCTACGTCAAGGACAGCCAATGGGCTTAGGACACGATCCCGGCCTAGCAGTGGTGTGACGAGCGGTGACACGGCGAACGGTACGCCGTCCACAGTACGGTTATCTTCGGCAGGGGTAACGATGTTTGGGTGTTTAAGTCGCTGGATGGCGTTGAGTCGGCTGGTCCAACGGTTTGCATCCTCCAGCGAGTTCGGAGTGAAGACGGTCAGCAAGAACGCTTTGCCTGTGGACTGATGGCGTGTGGCATAAACAGTCAGCGCATTTTTTTGTTCAACTGCGCGTTCGACGATGTACGACCCGATTTGCATTACGACCCTGCCTCTTTGGTTGGCGTACACACGCGCCCAGAGGCGCTACCAAGTTTTGTTCCAATTCTAACGCGCCCAGTGAACTTTCTGAAAAATTGAAGTGCAAGGCAGCTAGAAAACCCACCCCGACGCAGAAATAAGATCAGCAACGCGATCTATCTCGGTATCAATAAGGACTGCCAATCGTGCGTAGCCCCTTGCCAGCCCAACCGAGACAGAAATTGCTGACGATAGCTAGTATTTTCAAAGATGCCGTGCAAACAAATACCACAGATATTCCCTTGCTGCCAACCGAGATCATCCGTCAAATGGGGCTGAGCTTGACCGCCTGCAAGAGTTGTTCCATGACTGCGGGTTGAGAATACGATTGTCTCAACCTAGCAGACTTGCTTTTAGAGGTTTGCTGACAATACGTCTACTACTAAACACGGTGAAGATATTTTACCACCTGTAGCATCTTCTCTAGAATTGTCCAGAGAATTAATGATCCTACAAGGTGGTATATGTGGGTAAGAAAGGGATGTGTTGCTGTGATATTTCGCCACTATTTCGCACTATTCAGCGGGTTGTTGGGAGATCTCAGAGGCAACTTTGCGATCATTTTGGATACTCGAAGGGTCAAGTTGGCTGGGGGTCTCGGCAATGGGTGCGACAGGCTCGGTACTGTCGGATACAGCAGTTGTTTGTTGGGAGATCTCATCAGTAACGTAATCATGTTGCAGAGTTGGCAGGCCCGAAGGGTCAAGTTGGCTGGGGATCTCGACAATAGGTGCGACAGGCAGAGTGATGTTGGAGGTAGCGGGTTGGACGATCTCTGGGACAGCCTTTTGTTCCTTTTGTTCATTTGATACGCTCGTTGGCGTTGCAGGCGGAGTCGTGCCATTCGGGGTTTTTAGAAACCGTTCAATGGTTTGAACCAACTGGACAGTGTTAATTGGCTTTTGTAGGTATTCATCACAGCCTGCCTCCATAATCCGTTCCCGATCACCACGCATAGCATTGGCTGTCAACGCGATTACCGGAATAGACTTGAGAACAGGATTACTTTTAAGTTGGGCAGTCGCTTCCATGCCATCTAATCCGGGCATGTTGATGTCCATTAGAATTAGGTCGGGGTGTTCAATCTCAGCCATGATAATGCCCTGAAGGCCATCTGAGGCTTCAATTACCTCATACCCCTTGGCAATCAGGATCTTTTTTACTAGCCGCCTATTCTGAAAGTTATCCTCAACATAGAGAATACGCTTTGGGGTCATTTCTATTACACCTTATCTACAGATCATCTCGATGATATTTCGACGTTTCAACGTTACAGAGAAGACTATTCAGGGACTGCGATCTTGACCGACAGCCCCTGAACGATCATGAAAAACAGCTTAGTCGCCTGCAACCGAGATCGGTACGGCAGGTATCGTGAACCAGAAATTGGAACCTTCACCGACTGTACTGCTCACCGAAAGTTCCCCGCCGTGCATCTGAACCAAATGCCGTGTAATCGCCAAGCCCATGCCTGTTCCACCTGCTTTACGTGTTGATGAACTATCGGCTTGGCGGAACTGCTGGAAAACAAGATCGAGATTTTCCGGGGCAATTCCTTCACCCGTGTCAATCACTTCGACCAAGATCATATCTTTGGTGCTACCGTCACCAAACTGGCGTTCGCCTGCGTAGGCCGCCCGGACACGGATCTCACCTTCATTGGTAAACTTGGACGCATTGCTCACGAGGTTGTTCAAGATCTGGCGCAGTCGCACCTGATCCGCCCATACATCGGGCAGTTCTGGGGCGAGGTCGATGACCAGTTGAACGGGCTTATCCTTGAGCAAAATGCTCGTGATTTGCTGTACTTCGGTAGCCACGTCGGCAAAGTGTACCGTATCCAGATCGAGTTCCATACGTCCAGCCTCGATCTTTGCCAAGTCCAGAATGTCATTGATCATGCTCAAGAGATGCTGCCCAGACCCATGAATAGCGCCAATATCTTCTAGTGCGTCCTCTGGCAGGTCGCCATCGATACCATCCAGCATGACTTCAGCATAACCGATAATGGAGTTAAGCGGGGTACGGAGTTCGTGCGACATATTCGCCAAAAACTCAGATTTGAGGCGGTCAAGCTGACGAAGTTGCTCGGCTGTTTCAACTTGTTTTTGGTAGATACGGGCGTTTTCAACGGCAACAGCAACCTGACTAGCAAGGGTGGACAGGACAGTGACGTCATCTACTGTAAAGTAGTGGGCGTGATCCGACTGCATATCGAGCACGCCAATCAGTCGGTTGCCCAAAATCAACGGCATTGTCAATTCCGAGCGTGTTTTTGGCAGCAATGGGTTGGGCAAGTAGTCATCCAAAAGTGCCACATCGTCAACGATTATCTCGGTTTGACTCCGAGCCGTGCGGGCAACGATTGAGTATTCATTTTGGATATTCAGGTTCCGCTGTTCGGCCTTCTGGCTGCGCCCGACATCGCCGGCCCCAGCAACAAGGATCAAGTTATATTCTGCTTCATCCAGCAAGTAGATATTGGCATGGTACAGATTGAACTCTTGTTTCGTGAGATCCACGACGATTTGCATCACTTCATCCAGATCGAGGTTGCTAGAAGCAGCCGTCGAGACTTTTGCCACAATTGCGAGTTTCTCGGCGCGTTTCTCGTTTTCTGCTTCTGCCTGTTTAATCTGTGCAAAGTACCGTGCGTTTTCAATAGCAATGGCGATCTGTTCAGCGAGCGTAGTTTGGATACGTGCATCTGCTACGGTGAAGCGATCCAGTTCTTCAGCCTGTACGTCCAGTACCCCCAGCAGATGGTCACCCACGATCATCGGTACAGCGAGTTCCGAGTGGGTATTCGGCAGCAGTGCGTTGGGCAGGAAGTCTTCCGCCTGAGTAACATCGTTGACGATTACGCCCTCCAAGGTTCGGGCGGCGCGTGCCACTAATGACCGCTCATTGCTGACGGCAAGCCGACGGCCTTCATTACGCATAATACGTCCCGGCTCGCCTGCACCTGCGGTCAGTACGAGATAGATACCTTCTTCGTCCAACAGGTAAATATGGGCGTGATACAGATTGAAACTGGTTTTGGTGAGATCTACCACGGTTTGCAGCAGTTCGTCCACATCTAGAATGGAGGCAGTGACGGCGGACACTTTGGCTACCGTTTCAAGTTCGGTCGCACGGATATTCGTCTGTTGGATCAATCGCAATCGTTCGATGGCGGTGGTCAGTTGTCTCGTAACACCACGCATCATCCGTTTTTCACGATCAGTATAGACGTGTAGCTCCGATGAGAGTAAAGAGAGACTGCCGACCCAGCGATTGCCAACGGTAAGCGGGGCAAAGATGATTGCCTGAACGTTAAACCCATTGAAAGTAGCAACGCTTACTTCATCGAGAAACGGTGCATTGTTAACATCGTTGATGAAATAGATATCGTGACGATCTACATGAGCGATAAATGGGAAAATAGTGACTGGATATTTGGCATATGCATCAGCGGTAGGATCTTCAGGCCACTGCGCTGTAATTTTGGAGTAGGTCGCTGTATCATAATCGGCGTTCTCGTAGATCGATAGGCTAACCGATAAGGTATCGGAGTGCAAACCGTATTGGACAACTGCGTCGACTAACTCCTGCTCACTTTCGGCGGCATTAATGGCAGTGCTGAGGTCATACAGCGTCTTGGCTTCTTCACGAGCCTCCTGAGTCTGGGCAAAGGCGCGGGCGTTCTGTACTGCGATACCGACCTGCGCGGTCAGCGTGGTAGTAACGTTTACATCCGCATCGGTGAAGCGATCCACTTGCTGAGATTGCACATCTAGAATGCCAATTAGAGTGTCCGCCACGGCAATCGGAATTGCCATTTCGGAGCGTGTTTCGGGCAGCAGTGGGTTGGGTAAATAGTCGGTAACTTGGGTTACATCGTTAACAATCACGGCATCCAGAGTACGGGCCGCACGAGCCACCAATGAGCGTTCGTTGTTAACAGCGATACTGCGTCTTCTTTCCTTCATGATGCGTCCCGCTTCACCTGCACCAGCGGTTAGTACCAAGTATTCGCCTTTCTCATCTAGCAGGTAGATATGGGCATGGTACAGATCAAAGCTAGCTTTGGTGAGATCCACGACAGTTTGCAGTAATTCGTCCACGTCCAAAATGGATGCAGTCACAGCGGACACCATCGCCACGGTTTCAAGTTCGCTCGCGCGGACGTGTATCTGATTAAGCAACCTCAAGCGTTCTACAGCGGTAGTAACCTGCTTCATAATACCGCGCACTATGCGTTTTTCGTAATCAGTGTAAACGTGTGGCTCCGGGGAAAGCATCGACAGGCTGCCGATCCACTTGTTGCCGACTGTTAGTGGGGCAAAGATAAGTGCCTGAGCACCGATACGTTGCAAGGAAGCAATCCCTACTTCGTCGAGACGTGGATCGGTGTTTATATCATTGACAAAATTGATCTCATGCCGATCCATTTGAGCCATAAACTGAACTGTCGCCAGCGGATATTTGGAGGGCATCGCTGGAACAACCCCGTCTTTTTGCCAAGTTGCAACGGTCTGAACATAGGTCGCCGTATCATATTTGGCGTTCTCGAACATGGTTAGGGTAACCGTCCATGTATGGGGCTGGATGACATATTGAACTATCGCCTCCACTAACTGCTGCTCGTTTTCGGCGGCATTAACGGCGGCGCTCAGATCGTACAGTATTTTTGCCTCTTCGCGGGCGCTCTGTGTCTCATTGAATGCAGTCGCATTGCGGATGGCAATAGCTGTTTGACCAGCGAGGGTTGTCTTGACGCGAATATCGTCGGGCGTAAAGCGATCGACCTTTTCCGACTGAACGTCGAGTACGCCGATCAGTGTATCGGCAACGGTCATGGGTACTGCCATTTCCGACCGCGTATCGGGTAGCAATCTGTAGGGTAAGAAGTCAGGCTCTCGCCGTACATCATTGGCGATCACACCTTGTTTGGTACGACCTGCACGGGCAACCAGCGAATGGGGGTGGTTAAGCGGAATGCGGCGACCTTCTGCCTTCATCACGCGCCCAGCTTCGCCTGCCCCTGCCGCCAATACCAAATTTTCGCCCGCTTCATCCAGCAGATAAATATGTGCATGATAGTACCCAAAACTGGATTTAGTAAGTTCGACAACGGATTTGAGCAGTTTGTCAATATCGAGGATGGTCGATGTTGCCGTACTCACCTCGGCAACCGTTTCGAGTTCAAGAGTGCGCTCTCGCACGCGGTTTTCCAAACTGTCATAAATCGTTTGCAGTTCTTTAGACATCTTACCGAAGGCAGTTGCCAACTGACCGATTTCGTCATTACCAGCCGAAGGAACCTCGATATTCCAGTTTCCTACACTGATCTCGTTGGCGGTAAGCGCCAGTTTTTGTATAGGTTGAACGATACTACGGGTAATGAAGAAGGCGATAGCAATCGCGATCAGCAAGGCGATGAGCGCCAATGCCAACACGGTAAGCTGCTGACTGTGCACTTCACTTAGAACAACACTTATTGGATACGTATGGTAGAGTGTCCATTGGAGAGATGTCCCTTGATTGGGGACAATAACCCGCGTATAAACTTGCACCAGATCCGGGTTCTCTGCTGAACCAAAGGATAAACCAGTGTTAGCGGCTAGGAATTTGGGGCCATCTTGGGGGTGATCTTTCA
Source organism: Chloroflexota bacterium (assembly GCA_040007395.1). Classification (GTDB taxonomy): domain Bacteria; phylum Chloroflexota; class Anaerolineae; order Aggregatilineales; family UBA2796; genus DATGFK01. Next base: position 28,352 of record JBDTVG010000053.1, on the reverse strand, counting down.
GAAAATTGCTGTCGGTTTTTAAGTCACGCCCATAGAGTTGACTTGGGTCTGGGCCAGTTAGATAGGTTCCATCTGAGTCTACGAGGTAGGCTTTTTCAGTAGTTATATCCTTGCCGCCGACCAACGAAAATAAGGATTGCGCTGGCACATTGGTTACAACTACTCCAATCACGCTGCCCGTTTTTGTAAAAACAGGGGCTGAGTAGCGCAAGATTGGCTTATAGGGCTGTTCGATCTTCCCGTTTTCTTGGTAGAGAGCAAGCGGGGCGATATATATCTGACCCTCTTGGAGATTAATCGCGTTTTGGAAGAAGTTGCTGTCTGCGACACTTCGCAGATTATCATCCCCTACAAGGATCGCTTTGCCGTCCTTGAAGTTCACCCGCACCACCTCTTGACCCGCTTTGTTTAAGAAAAGAATTTGATCGTACACACCGAAGATCTCGGCGTAGGTAAGAAAACTTTTCTGCATATCAGAGAGGCTAGCTTTAATCAGGCTGGCATCATTGCCGCTGAGGGCGCTTGCATATTTTTCTAGCTCAGGGGAGTTGGCCAGAAATTGCACGTTGTTTGTGTAACGAACCAACGCATCTTGGATACGTTGTGCATCATTCTGGTTACTTTCTTGCTCGTTACTGATTGCGGTATTGGTTAATGAAGCAGAGGTGGCATTCAATTCGTATATGCCAATGATGGCAATCGGAATGAGCAGTACCAAAACGAAAGCTACGATGAGTTTTGTCTGAAGTCTGCTTGTTATCGACTTTAGCATCTACACACTCTCCTACAGTAGTGTCGTTTGCAGTTTTGAATGAAGGGCAAGTTGCCTAGAAAATGAAATCTGTAAACAACTTTACTTTTATCATTATATAGAGTGCCTCATGAGACATGGATCACAGATCCATCGCAAATATATGATCAATCAACAGGACTTTCGCTTTAGGCGTTTGAAAAAGCGGGGAGGTGGGGTTGGCGTAATTCAGCCCGCAAATAATCGTCAAACAGGGCGTGCTGTACAGGATATAATGACTGCGCAAGTTGGCTGGCACACAGCCGAAGCGCCAACCAAGCGTGATAACAAAACAAGCTCCGATAGGGCTGCGTTGGGAACGCGCTTTACGACACTCACACTTTTCTGAGCCAGTCAATTGCTTCAATTCCCGATGCATTCAAAATTATCTTCATCATCACTGCTAAAGTGAGCACAATCGAAGGTCATGTATGCAAACTTCTTGAACACCGCATACACGATTGTGGGATCGGGATTTTGAATCTTAATGGAATACGTTGCCCTAAGGTCTTCATCCGAAATTGAAACGCCTGCCTGATGCATCATCGAAATCAATTTTTGGAGAACTGCATCAATACTCATTGGCTTTTACTCCTGTGATTCTGCTCACCCCTGAACGTTGGATCTCAGCAATGACTCCCAAATAAGATTATCACGCTATCGTGCTATCACCCCTTTTGGCCCAGCCTGTTAGTGGAAACTAAAGTTAAAATCTAGGGTCATTTACGAACAAATTCGCAACGAATATGTACATAACGAACACGTTCGTTATATAATTGAAGTATTGAGTTCAAATAGGAGTGCTACTATGGAGACAAAGAAAGCACGGAGTACACCTCAGAGTCGGCGCGAACGTCCCGCGAAGCCAGCCCTTTCCCGGCAAGGCATTGTCGAGGCTGCGCTTACCATCCTGCGGGATGAAGGTCTGGAGAAGGTAACGATGCGGCGGATCGCCACCGCACTCGATACCGGGCCTGCCTCACTCTATGTCTATGTTCGGGATACGGAAGACCTGCACGCGCAAATTCTGGATGCCCTGCTCGATTCGGGCAGTGAGGCGACTCTGTCCGATGGAACGTGGCAGGAACGTCTGAAAATGCGCCTGACCAGCTACATGTATGTCCTCTTTAAGTATCCAGAGATGGCACGCATGGCGATGTCCACACAACCAACTGGCCCGCACTACTTAGCGCTGGTCGATACGATCCTTGCCCTTCTCAACGAGGGGGGTGTGCCTGACCGCGAGGCGGCTTGGGCGGTAGACCTGCTGCTGCAATTTGCGACTGCCAACGCCGTTGAGCATGGCCTGCTACGACCCACGCCGCAACCTGCTGACGAGGAATCGGCGCTGATCCTCGAATTGGTCAATTTAGAGGCGACACTGTACCCCCAGATCGCACGGCTGGGTGCTGAACTCTTCGGAGGGACAGGTCTCGAACGCTTTGAATGGAGTCTTGATGTACTCCTTGCTGGAGTCAGCAGCACCCACCGCCCACCTAATCATGACTAAAACTGCCCAGAAATTATCCGACCCAAAGGAAAAACAAACCATGTCCAACCTATCTACTGCTACGACACATCACCGCATCGCCATTATTGGTGCCGGTCTTTCCGGCCTCATGCTCGCCCGCGTACTGCATGTCAACGGGATCGAGTCGGTCATCTACGAGTTGGATGCCTCCGCCAGCGCTCATCCACAAGGCGGAATGCTGGATATACATGAGGAGTCTGGGCAAGCCGCCTTGCGAACGGCTGGATTATTTGATGAGTTCCGTACCATCATTTATCCCGGTGGTGAGGCAATGCGTATATTCGATAAGCACGCGACCCTCTGTATGGAGGATGAAGGTTTCGGTATGCGCCCCGAAGTGAATCGCGGGTCTCTGCGCGACATCCTGATCCGATCTCTCCCCGCAGAAACCATTCATTGGGGATCGAAGATCAGCGCCACCCGAACCCTCGGTGATGGTCGCCATGAAGTAACGCTTGCCGACAACACAACCTTCACCACTGATCTGTTGGTGGGTGGCGACGGTGCTTGGTCGAAGGTTCGCCCGCTAGTCTCGACTGCCACGCCGATCTACTCAGGCATTGCATTTGTAGAGGTACACTTGCTCAACGCCGACATCCGCCACCCAGATGCTGCGGCGCTAGTTGGGCGTGGGCTTATGTTCGCGCTCTCCGAGGGTAAAGGCATAATCTTTCACCGTGACGCTGATGGGCGGCTGCACGGTTACATCAGCATCAAAACGTCTGCCGACTGGGATCAGGACATCGACTTTACCGACACGGCTAAGGTCAAGGCGATCTTGCTAGAACACTTCGCGGACTGGGATAAACGCCTGCAAGGTCTCATCACAGGTGCCGACGGAGCGCTGATCCCGCGTGCGATCTACGCCCTGCCTATTGGACATCGGTGGGATCGGATTCCGGGTGTGACTTTGCTTGGCGACGCTGCTCACCTGATGTCCCCATTTGCGGGTGCAGGGGCGAACCTTGCTATGCAGGATGGTGTCGAACTCGGCCTTGCAATCGCGGCACATCCCCATGACATCGAAACAGCACTGGCTATCTACGAGCAGGCACTTTTCCCTCGCAGCGAGGAGGAGGCGGCGATGTCAGCGGAGAGCCTTATTATATCCTATCGCTCCGACGCGCCGCAGGGATTGGTCGATCTGATGACACAGTATAGCGCTGAGGCCAAACTCGAATAGCCTAATCACGCTTATTATGCTGGATGAAACCGACACTGACACGGAATGATGGAAACGACACCCGGTGTCGGAAGGCTTCGGGTTATCCTCGCCCCCTACCCCTCTCTACGCTAGTGGAGAGGGATTTAGGGTGAGGACAATGGCAAGCTAACATCACAAATCGTGATCTGCTGAAACTATATGATGCCTTTTGGGGCAGCCTCGCAATTTCAAATGTGCCGGGAATAATTCCCGAACGGAAACGTTTCCCAAGCCCTATTTATTCTGCGATTGGATCGTGACCTCTTTGAAGTCCGGCGATGGACCATCGAGCAACGTTTCAGGCTTGCCCTTGAGATATTTGTCAAAGAAGGCCAGCGCATAAGTATTCACGATCTTGAAGGATCGCACTGGATCAACTTCGCCCAACGACGAAACCGTCTTGAGTGGTGCGATTCCGGGCCACAGCGAAAAATCGGCAAAGTTATCGTGCTCGAAGCCGCCCATCGCCAGATGATAGATCGCCCCTTTAGCCTGTTGATAGGCCGCGTCATTAGCGCCGAGGTTGTGTTCACTTTCCATCAGCATGACCGCTTGTGGCAGACTCTTGTCAATCCGGGAGCCAAGCGGCGGGCTATCTTCGCTCAGAATGGCACTGACGCGGCTATCCAATAAGCCAACCTTGAGCGCTACGCCGCCCCCTAGCGAATGCCCGAAAAGGCCAAGATGTTTCAGATCCAGCTTTCCGATAAAGCGTTTGTCTGGGTCGCTGGCATTGAGCGCTTCAAGCTGGTTGATCACGAAAACCTGATCCTGAACCCAGACCGGAAAATTACTGGAAGCGTTAAATTGGGGGTTGATCATCACGGTTCGCCCATCGGGGAACGCCGTTACCGCCGAGCCATACGTGTAATTGATTGCCGCGATGATGTACCCCTGACTAGCCAGTTCTTCGAGCTGCACTGTGTACATCGATGGTGTTGCCGTAAATCCGGGCGAGAAGACCAATACCGGGTAGCTTGGTTGGTCAGTGGCAAGGGCAGCATCAGCGTAAGCATGGGATAGATAGGCTGCAAACTTATCGTGCGGCAGCGCAAGCTGTAGATCATGCGACCCGTTAATCAAGGCTTCAAACACAGTCAAGGTTTGATCGCTGGCGGACATATACGGCGCGAATGCACCACTAGCTTGCGAGTCCGCTGGATACCAGAGTTGGACAAGGAGTTCACGCTTATCGCTGGTGTCGGGCGTAAAAGGTTCATCGCGAGTGCTATCAGTCCACTGACGAAGCACCGTGCCGACTTTGTAAGGCCCACTTGGGGCAGGGAACGGGCTTGTTTCGGCTTTGGTGCCTTGTGCGGCGGTCACAGACACCGAAACCAGCATAAACCCTAGCATCATTATTGCAAGAAATTTTCTAGACACTAGACCCTCCTGATCGTTATATTCATTTCCTGTCACTTTTGAGTACAGTTTCTAGAATCCTACCCTAAGGTGCTGTACAATACAGAAAATTTGTCAAGATATTGTGTGTCGAGGTTAGTTAAGCGATGCGTCCCTTAGTGATCCTGACATCGGCTACTGTGATTATCCTGTCACTGCTGATTTTCGCCACAAGTGCATTGAGCAATGCCAGCGCTCCACTCACCCCTGTGCAAAAATTTTTGGCGGAACAATGCGATCCGCACCCATGCTGGCGCGACATCCGTCCCGGCACAACTTCGTTGGCGCAGGCCGAGCAAATTTTACACACCTTGCCTGTTGCCCAGCCCGACACCTACCGAGTGTGCTGGGAAAAAGATCCGGCTTCTTGCTGGAACCTGACGATTACCACATCGACTTTTCAAGCACCCGACGACCCTATCGGCAGGATGACCTTTCAACCGCCACTGGGGACTTTCCGTCTAGGCGATGCCGTCAGCAAATTCGGCGATCCGATCAGCTCGATCATGTGTTATATCAACACGCCCACCAACGGCGATATTGGGCCAGAAATCCAGCGCCCGCTGATGATCGGCTATGTCTCGTTCAAAGGGGGAGTCAAGGTGGTTGCCTATAACCCGGATGATCCCCTATCGCGGCGGATGGATCTGAATATGTCCGTCTACTGGCTGTATCTGCAACCTAGCTACGATATTTATGCGCCCCCATGGTATGGCTTTGCTGTACAAAAGAAGTTGGGCTGCAATGGGGGCTGATTACTAGCGCGATCTTAGTAGTTTTTGCAAGTGGCGGTGATCCTTGCAAATATTGACAGCATAACGTCTCCAACTACAATAACAGATGTGCCGCAGCCATCAGTAGGAAAATATTATGAGTGATCAATCGTCGGATGCGCCATCTAGCAATATCGGGTTGATCGGGGCGATTCTTTCGCCTGTGTTCCTCGGTTTGGCTCCGATCTTCGGCAAGCTGGCCTTTTTGGGCGGCTCCGATCCATTCACCGTCGCGGCGGTGCGAACTGTAGTGGCGACAGCGCTACTGTGGATCATCTATGTGCTGTTCTGGCGGCGCTACCTCTATATTTTTCCGGCAGGGTTGCTGGGCTGTGTCGCCATTGGCGTGGTCAATGGGATTGGCTCACTGTTTTACTACAGTGGGCTGTACCGTCTGGATGCGTCCCTCACGCAAATCCTTAATGTCACCTACCTTGTCTTTGTCGTGCTGCTGATTAATTTGAGTGGGCAACGCAATATTCGTCAATTACTCCCCGGCTTCTTTCTGGCAGCGATTGGCGTAATTCTGGTACTCGCCGGGATCTCTGGACAGATCGATTGGCTGAGCATCGGCTTGATCATGGGCAACGCGATCTTGTTCGCCGGGACGGTTGTCCTCAGCCAGCGTGTGTTATATGAAATGCCTGCGCCAACGTTGGCGCTCTATGTCCTGACGACGATGGCAGCCGTTGTGGTCATTGCGCGGATTATCTACCGGGTGGAATGGATTCCGCAGTCCACTGAAGCGACGTGGGCCATGATTGCGTTAGGAGGATCAACCGCTCTCGCCCGCTTGACTCTCTTTATGGGAGTCAAGGGACTTGGTGGACTGCAAACGGCGCTGTTGAGCATCTTTGAACTGGCGATTACCTTAGTTTTGACGCTGCTTTTGCTGCATGAACAACTCAGCGCACTCCAATGGATCGGGGTACTGCTGTTGGTCGCTACTGTTTTTGTGCTGCGCTACCGCCCACGCAAGCCGATGGTCGCCAGTTTGCCTTGAACGGAAAAGCTCCCCATCGCTTTAGGTGAGCATAAATTGCGTTAGGGCAAACGCATCACATCAAAAACCAGAACCATTCAGCGGACAACGCCTGTGTTGTCCGCTGAACTTTTTGCGACAGAACCCCAAAAATCGGTTATGCTTGAAATACTTTGGTTCGGATACTTTCAGAAAGCTGTAAAATTATGCGCTTTGGCTATTTCGATGATGCGAACCGGGAGTACGTGATCACTACTCCCTACACACCCTATCCTTGGATCAATTATTTAGGTACGGAAAACTTCTTCTCGTTAATTTCCCAGCAGGGTGGCGGCTATTGTTTCTATCGCGATGCGCGACTGCGGCGCGTGCTGCGCTACCGCTACAATAACGCGCCTACCGACTCCGGCGGACGCTATTTCTACATCCATGAAAACGGCGAAACGTGGACACCAACCTTTATGCCCACCAAGCACCCGCTGGATTTTTACGAATGCCGTCACGGGTTGGGCTACACCAAAATCACAGGAAAACTCCACAATCTGAGCGCAGAAGTGCTCTACTTTGTCCCGCTAGGCACCAATGCCGAAGTGCATCAGGTCACGCTGACCAATGAAAGCGCCGAGCCACGTTCGCTGAAATTGTTCTCGTTTGTCGAGTTCTGCCTATGGAACGCCCTTGACGACCAGACCAACTTCCAGCGCAACTTTAGCACTGGTGAGGTAGAGATTGAGGGCAGCACCATCTACCACAAGACGGAGTACCGTGAACGCCGTAATCACTTCGCCTTTTATCATGTGAATGCGCCTCTCAGCGGGTTCGACTCAGACCGCGAAACGTTTGTTGGCCTCTACAACGATCTGGGTGAAGCACAAGTCCCGCATGAAGGCCAATCGCGCAATTCAGTGGCGAGTGGCTGGTCGCCCATTGCCTCACATGGCTTAGACGTAACGTTGCAACCTCACGAAACCCAAACTTTTATTTTCATTCTCGGTTATATTGAAAATCCAGAGTCTGAAAAATGGGAGCGGCCTGCCGTCATCAATAAGGCACGCGCTCACACAATGATCGACAGTCTCTCAACTGTCGAACAAGCTGGGAGCGCTCTCAATGCCCTGAAGGATTACTGGACAGACCTACTGTCTAATTTTTCCATCAACTCAGCCGATGAAAAACTTAACCGGATGGTCAATATCTGGAATCCATACCAGTGTATGGTGACTTTCAATATGTCGCGCAGTGCCTCGTATTTCGAGACGGGCATCGGGCGGGGTATGGGCTTCCGCGACTCCAACCAAGACCTGCTCGGTTTTGTCCATTTGGTGCCGGAACTCGCCAAACAGCGCATTATCGATATTGCCTCGACCCAATTTCCCGATGGTAGCGCCTATCACCAATACCAGCCGCTCACCAAGCGCGGCAACAACGAGATCGGCAGTGGGTTTAACGACGACCCATTATGGTTGATTTTAGGCGTAGCGGCCTACATTAAGGAGACGGGCGATTACGCTATCCTTGATGAAATGGTGCCGTTCGACAATGACTTGAGCACCAGCACTACGCTATATGAGCATTTGAAGCGCTCGTTCTATCATGTTGTGAACAATCTTGGCCCACACGGACTGCCGCTTATTGGTCGTGCTGACTGGAACGACTGTCTTAACCTAAACTGCTTTTCAGTGGAACCCGGCGAATCATTCCAAACTACCGAGAATAAACAAGGGCGGACTGCCGAATCAGTGTTCATCGCCGGGATGTTCGTCTTTATCGGCCCCGATTTTGTGGCATTGAGCGAAAAGCGCGGTGAATTGGAAGAAGCGCACGCGGCTAGCCAATATATCGAGCAGATGCAGCAGACAGTGCTCGATCATGGCTACGATGGCGACTGGTTCCTGCGGGCTTACGATTTCTTCGGCAACAAAGTGGGTAGCCACGAAAACGCCGAGGGTCAAATCTATATTGAGCCGCAAGGTTTCTGCGTTATGGCGGGGATTGGCGGGGAAAATGGTTTGGCGCAAAAGGCACTTGATTCGGTTAAGGAGCGTCTCGATACCAAATATGGCGTTGTCCTCGTCAATCCGGCGTACACCACTTACCAGATTGAGCTAGGCGAAATCTCGTCCTATCCGCCCGGTTATAAAGAAAACGCGGGGATCTTTTGCCACAATAACCCTTGGATTATGATCGCGGAGACAATAATTGGTCGCCCCGATTACGCCTTCGACTACTACAAAAAGATCGCTCCGGCCTATATCGAAGACATCAGCGAGATTCATCGTACTGAACCATACGTCTATTCTCAGATGGTGGCAGGTAAAGATGCAGTGCGACACGGCGAAGCGAAAAACTCATGGCTGACCGGCACAGCGGCATGGAATTTCGTCGCCATATCCCAGTACATCTTGGGCATTAAGCCAGACTATGACGGGTTGCTCGTCAAGCCATGTCTCAGCACAGAAATTACAGGGTTCAGTGTAGTACGCAAGTGTCGTGGTGCTGAATATCGCATCACCGTGACCAATCGTACAGGCGGCAGAACAGTAAAATTGAAGGTCAACGGTCAACCGATAGAGGGCGTGATCATCCCTTACGCGAATCCCGGTGAAATTCTAAATATCGAGTGTGAATCCTAAAAGCTAGTGGCTCATGAAAAGTACAAGTGCAGGATCATTGACCCCTATCCCCAACCCTTTCCCCGCAAGCGAGGAAAGGGAGCCAATATAACTAGCAAAGTCCCTCCTCGCTTGCGGGGAGGGATTTAGGGTGGGGTCAACTACATTTGTAGCAAACATGAGCGTAGCGAGTTAGCGGCGATGTCCTTCCAGCCAGTGAACTGCATAATCGATCAGGTCACGCTGCGGCATTAATAGCGCGTTGGCCTGACCGATCTTGCCTTCGCGTTGCAATCCGGTGTCACGGGCGAAGTCTGCGCCAAGCTCGACAAAATCCGAGTCGTCCCAGTCGATGTCATCGAAGGGCACCCATTGGCGCACCCCGTCAACCATCATTGGTGAGCCGAGATGGATTGTTCCATGTGGAATCTTCGCCCGCCCCTCCGCCACATGGAGCGAGGTGTTCCGGTTGTGATCTACGCCGAGCAGCAGTACCCACCCGTTCAGATCGTACACTCGCGCCAATGGCGAGTGTTCTCCGAACAGCGGCGCTAACGCATGATCCGAGACGATCTGCTGGGCGTGTTTTCCCCAAGCGGCAAAAGACGCATCAGGATTTGCGCTGCGTAGCACTCCGGTCTGCTTGCGAAACGTCTCCGGGATCACGCCGACACGGAAAGACGGAGTTAGCGCGGAGTCGTAGGCGGGCATGGTGGCGCGAATGGTGTCCCACCATGACTCCGGCACAGGTGGATTAACCCAGTTGGCTGGCTCGCTGAGATCGGCGCTATGGGTGGGCATAACCAGCGTTCCCTCAGCGCCAAGCACCTGTTCCAGCGCAAGGATAACAGCGACAGCGCCACCGTTGACCCAACCTATCGATTTCAGCGAGGAATGCACAACCAGTGCCATGCCGGGTTGCACGCCTAACGCCGCGAGATCGGCGGCAATGGACAGTTGGGTAACGAGAACTTCAGTTGGTTCGACAGGTGCGGTCATTTGTCGGTTAGCCTGTTGATTAAGGCTATGAGTCCATCCTCGTCAATTACAGGCACGTTCAAGGATCGGGCTTTGTCGCGTTTGCTGCCCGGTGTATCCCCTGCGACGACATAGCTGGTCTTTTTGCTCACGGTGTTGCTCGTTTTACCGCCATGCGCGGCGATCAGTTCTGAGGCTTGGTCACGACTCATCGTCGGCAGTGTGCCAGTCAGGACGAACGTTTGGCCTGACAGCGCATCGGAGCGAATGATCGTGTCACTGGCACGGGCTTCGAGGCGCACGCCAGCGTTACGCAGCTTATCGATCAGATCGCGGTTTTGCGGCTCTGCGAACCAATCTACTACCGTTTTTGCCGTCGAAGGACCAATGCCGGGAAGTGCATCGACGCGCTCAACATCGGGAGCCATAATCGCCTCTATTGACGGGAAGTGATCCACTAGCAGCTTTGCCACTGTCCCCCCCACGCCGGGAATACCCAGCGCCATGACCAGCCTATCAAACGGACGATCTTTGGCGGCTTCCAGATTGTTCAGCAAGTTCTGCACCTTGAGATCCGCATAGCCTTCAAGATTGGCGAGATCCTCTTTTTTCAGAAAAAACAGATCGGCCTCATCTTTGATCAGTCCAGCTTGCAGCAGTTGGCGGACTCCTTTTTCGCCCAACCCGTCAATATCCATCTGGCCTCGCCCGACAAAATATTCAATCGAACGGGCAACCCGTTCGGGGCAGTGTAGATTGCTGCAATAATAGTAAACTTCACCTTCGGGATGAATGACAGGGTGATCACAAACCGGGCAGCGCTCCGGCGGCGTAATCGGCACTTCGTCGCCCGTTCGTGCCGCCACGATTGGCCCGATCACGAAGGGAATCACTTCGCCGGCTCGCTTGATCACCACGCGATCCCCTACCCGCAGATCCTTACGGGCGATGTCTTCATAGTTAGCCAGCGTCGCCATGCGGATTGTCGCGCCACTGGCGAAAACAGGCTCAAGTTCTGCCCCCGGCGTAAGTACTCCCGTTCGCCCAACGTTGGCAGTTACTTTGAGAATGCGGGTCGTGACTTCTTCCGGCGGGAATTTGTAGGCAATCGCGCCGCGTGGGTTCTTGCCCGAAACGCCGAGCGCATTATAGGTCGTGAAGTTATCCAGTTTGATCACCAAGCCGTCGATCTCGAAGTCGAGACTGTGGCGCTGTGACTCAAATTCCTGTACGTAGGCGATCATCGCTTCCAGATCGTCGAAGCGCTTGATGTAATCGCTCACCAGAAAACCTAGACTGCGGAGATAATGCAGCGTTTCCCACTGTGTGTCGGGGACTGTGCCATCGGCATCAACAATCCCAAAAGCGTACATCGTCAGTGGGCGTGCCGCCGTGATCCGTGCGTCAAGCTGTTTGAGCGCTCCTGAGGCGGTGTTGCGGGCGTTGATATACTTAGTCTCGCCCTCAGCCCGCATCTTTGCTTGAAACGCCTCGAAGTCTTTTTTGAGGATGATTACTTCGCCGCGAATGACCAATGTGTGCGGCACTTCGGGTAACGCGACATTATGAGCTTGATCCCCGGTATGCGCCGGGATACGCAGCGGAATCGTGCGAATCGTCCGCGTATTGCCCGTCACATCGTCACCGATAATACCGTCGCCGCGTGTGGCCCCCAGCGTCAAGACCCCATCGGTATAGGTTAGCACTACCGTCAGACCGTCGAATTTTGGCTCGACTACATAACCCGACATCGCGTTCGTATCCAGCAGGCGATCAAGACGCTGCCGCCACGCACGGATCTCGTCGCCTGTGTAGGCTTTTGCTAGACTAAACGTCGGCTTGGGATGTGTCACTTTTGGCAGGCGTTCATCAAGATCGCTGCCGACTCGCTGAGTTGGCGAGTCGGTTGTGACTAGTTCGGGGTGCGCCTTTTCGATAGCGTCTAGCTCATCGAACAGCGCGTCGTACTCGGCATCGGTAAGCAGCGGATCACTCAGCACCGAATAGCGATAGTTGTGGTAGGCGATCTGTTGGCGCAGATCGGCGGCACGGTGAGCCAAGATTTCTAATTCATTGGTTTCTGGCATACTTTACACATCATCTACTTTTAAAGGCTATACTATAAATTATAACCTATATGAATAAATGTTCTATTGAGAAATTCTAGTCGTTTTTAAACGCCAGCTTAACGTATTGAACGACTGGAAAGCAAGAGATCAAAAGCTACCCTCGAAAGAATTTTCGGTGGATCAAGTAATCTCTGAAACAGGTTGACGATGAGGAGCCATCATTGCTGATCGAGACAATCCAATCTCTAACCGGTGTTGCCGCGACGCTGCTTGGTGCCGCCTATATTATTGGTGGCCTGATCGTTAATTTGCACTTGTCTAACTATCGTATCACCGAATATCAGGTTGTGCGTGTTAAGTATCTGGTGGTGGGATTGGTCTACCTCGTTGGGACCAGCGTTTTAATCAGTGTCGCGACCCTCACCAATTTTGTGATTATCAGCCAAGTAGCCGATATTTCTTATGTAGCATTGGCGAGTTTATCGCTGCTAGCCGCAACAACTGTCATCCTGATCTGGCTGTTTGGCGATAGGCTAAGGCCATCTAGATTCCGATTTCTGCTATCGTGGAATTTCATCGTGGTTGCGAGTGTGATCAGTTTTTGTTTCCCGATCATGGTCATGATCCGGCAATCGTTCGGCGGTAGTACGGACGCGTACTCAGCGCTCTTGATAGTAACGGCGGTCATCATCGCAATTCTGGCGGTGGTGGGGCAATTGTATTACTTTTCGCGGGAAGTTTACGGTGCCCCATTCTGGGCGAACTTCGACCCGATTGGCATGGGAGTCCCAGTTGCAGTAAAGTTAGCAGGCACGGAGGCAGATATTACCCTTCTTTCGCACATGGGGTTGCCCGTGTCGCTGCCCGACTTGACCGATAAGGTGTTTCTGGTTGACGAAACCGACAGTCACTATATTCTCAGCCTAACCAGTCTTGAAACTAGCCGTACTAGTCAGCAGGTGTTTAAAGTTAACAAGGAACTGGTCAAAGGCGTAGTCTATCTAAATTAGAACCGAATTAGTACCATTGAACCACTATCATATCGCCTGATTGCCTATATTATCGTCCTATAAGGGAGCATGAATGACCATCCGTCGCGCTGTTTATCCCGGCACTTTTGACCCCGCCCACAATGGACACATCGACATTGCGACACGCGCAGCGCGTGCCTTTGACGAGGTGATTGTTGCGGTCTATGAGCGCCCCAATAAAAAGCTGCTGTTCAATGCAGACGAGCGCGTAGAGATGGTGGCACGAGCGCTGAAAGGTGTCTCAAACATCAAAGTTGCGAAGTATAGTGGATTGACTGTAGACTATATGCGACAGGTCAAGGCTTTTGCCATCATTCGGGGGCTGCGTGTGTTTTCCGACTTCGAGTTGGAGTTCCGCATGGCACTTGCCAATCGACGGCTAGCACCAGAGATCGAAGTCGTGAACTTTATCGCTGACGAACAACACCTGCACATTAGCTCTAGTACGGTTCGGGAGATTGCATCATTGGGCGGTGACGTGTCCTCAATGGTGCCACCAGAAGTGGTTCAGGCACTTGCCGCCAAGTTTAAGGATACACAACGCGATAATGCGGGGACTGATTACGTCATCAGTCTACAAGATTAAAACATAGACGGGGGCTTAATTTATCATGGACATTCAGCATCTGGTTGATCGGCTTGAAGATTTGATCGACGAGGGCCGCCACCTTCCGATGACGAAGATGACAATGGTGGATGAGGAACGCGCATTGGAGATCATTGACCAGATGCGTATTTCTGTCCCCGAAGAAATCGACAAAGCCTCACGGGTATTGATCCAGCGAGATCGCCTGCTGGCGCAGGCCAACGAAGAAGCGGCTCGCGTCGTGGATCTGGCTCGTGAGAAGGCTGAAACGCTCATTCAACGTGACGCGATTGTGCAGGCTTCGCAGAACCGCGCCGCCAACATCATCGAACAAGCCCGTCAAGACGCTGAAGCGATCCGCGCCGATGCCGATGGCTATGTGCTCGATGTACTGAACGAACTCGAAGGCCACTTGCTCAAGACGCTGACCGTCGTGCGGAACGGTATCAACAAGATCCAGTTAGACCGTGAAGCCATGCGCCAACGTACCGAAACCGCCTTGCAAGAGGCGAGCGCCAAAATCCAGAGCCGACCTGCCTCAGAGCCGATCCCGATTGCCATGCCACCAGCACCGCAGCCCGTCGAGGTTTCGGTGGACGCGAATAGCAGTTTGGCACAATAGTATTTGCATCGATGGGTTGTAAAGGGCTAAGGTGCCAAAATTTATCAAAGGACTCGCGCTCTCTGAAGCATTCTTCAATGAGGCGGTCAAACCCATTCTGGATACAGAGTTTCCAAGTTTGTGCTATTCTGCTGGACTCATTGGCCCCGGTTCTGAGGTGTTGGGTTTCGATACAGAACAATCGACTGATCACGACTGGGGGCCACGCTTACTACTATTCCTCTCTCGCGAGGATCATCCTCACTATAGTGCGCCAATCAAAGAAACACTCGGACAAAAATTACCGTACCACTTTCATGGTTACTCAACGAATTTTTTATCATTTCCTGATGGGCAAAGCACAAGGCTAGACGATATTTCAGAAGGGTCAGTCAACCATCGTATTTGGGTGGTTACCGTTGAGGATAATTTTAGATATTACTTAGGTATCGATTTAGAACGTCCATTTACCCTTATTGATTGGCTGACAACCCCCCAGCAGATGCTCCTTAGCCTAACTAGTGGGCAAATTTTTCACGATGGATTAAGCAGGCTTGAACCGTTGAGAGCACAATTTGCTTACTATCCTTATGATCTCTGGTTATATCTTTTGGCAGCGGGGTGGCAACGAATTTCCCAAGAAGAACCGTTTATGGGGCGGAGTGGGCAAATCGATGACGAACTCGGATCGCAGGTTATTGCTTCGCGACTGGTGCATGACATAATGGCTTTGTGCTTCCTGATGGAAAAACGTTATGCCCACTATTCCAAGTGGTTTGGAAGTGGTTTTGCACGCTTGAAATGTGCTGATCAATTAACGCCAATTCTGCAAAAAACTATTTCCTCATCTGGCTGGCAAGCACGCGAACAACATCTTTCTGCTGCCTATCACTTCATTGCCGAGATGCACAACACACTTGGAATTACTGTTCCGCTGCCCACAAACGTTTCAGCTTATTTTGATCGGCCTTTCAAAGTCATTCATGGAGATCGTTTCGCAGCGGAGCTTCTTGCCAAAATTACCGATGAGGAAGTACTGCTTCTGCCACCATACTTGGGCGGGATCGATCAATGGGTGAACAGTACCGATGTATTATCTAAAGGGAGTCGTTGCAAAGATCTCTGGGGAATATACCGTCCTAAATAATAGTAATGAGACTTATATCTGAAGATCGTGCAAAGCCATTGCGTCCGATAAAAATATTCAATCTGCCTGTCTCATATCCCTCTCATCTCAAGTTAAGCTTTGGTTTATGCGCGGCGCTTATTCTTTAATCACGTTTATCGATGCATGGGTTACCAATTGGATTGTTAGCGCAGTAGGTAAGCGGGCTAGCGTTGTAATCACGGTGATGCGCGTCGTCGGGGTTACACACAGCCAAAATTTGATGAGCCACCAGTAATGACCCCCCTTCGTTACTGGTGGCTCGTTCGATTCCTGAAAAATTTATCACACAGAAATCTTTAGCATCAATAGGGTGTGTTTATCACGAATTAACTGAGCTAATCAGCGTTTTGACGGCTTCGGTGAGCGTGCGCGGAGTTGTGGGTTTGGCAACGATCATATCCGCGAGATCGGCATCGGGTTTGCTCACACGGGAAGGCGCGGCGGTGAAGATCACAATTTTGGTGGAGTCAAAGCGCGGCTCGGAACGCACAAAACGCATGAGATCCAGACCGTTCGGGTAAGGCATCGCAATATCTAAAATAACAACCACTGGAACATGCGCTTCGAGGAGTTGAAGTGCCGTGGTTCCATCCCTAGCAGTCAGAACCGGGAAAGGCAGCTTGCGAAGTCCCAAACTAAACAGTTCTAAAAGATCCACTTCATCATCAACGATGAGGATGGGTTGTACATCCATAAGTTTGCGCGGAACTGCCGAGAGTGGCTGGCAGAAAAAGTGCGCCTTTATTCCTTTCTCAGGTACGTGTCCACAGATGTTGTCGGTACTGGTGCGGCCTGCGGAGATGACGTTTTGGGTGTTGCGTCGCCGAAGAAGTCGTGGTCAGTGTTTGTATTCGATTGTCCAGTATACACCAAAATGCGATTTACATTTCCCCATTTGCTGGGGTTGTGCCATAAGGCTACAAGGAGCCGATCCAATGATCGGCTCCTTGCTTGAAAATGGGTTGCGAACAGACTATCGCTAGGATGGCACAAAAGTTGGGGCAACTTTTTGTGGGGTTGGCTCGAGAGGGGTAGCAGTCGGGTTCTTGTCCGGCGGCGGAAGTATCCAGTGACCCGCGATGGGTTTGTCGTTCGGGACGCCGAAAACGATACTCACATCCGCAAAGCCAGTCGTTGGCACATTTTTGAGATAGATCAAGCCGTTGGAAGGTCGGAACACGCCAATACCTGTTGCGCCATCACCGTTCCAGTCGCCCGCAAAGGGGCTGTCGCCACCAATACCGAGTGTCGCTGCGTAGTCGGCAAACACACTGCAATTGCACACCTGATTACTCAGGTAGAATGTCGAGCTGCTGGGTCGGTAGATACCGGGGCTATCCTTGCTGTCGTTATTCCAGTCGCCTGCAACGGGCTTGTCTCCCGGCACGCCCATCACCATCTGGAAGTCGGCAAAACCTGTCGTCAGGTTATTCTTGAGGTAGATCAAGCCGTTTGAGGGGCGGAACACTCCGACACCATCTTTGCCGTTGCTGTTCCAGTCGCCTGCCATCGGCACATCGCCGGATACCCCTAGCGCGAACGTGTAGACCGTCGGTGCGCCGGGCGTGTTGGAGTCTTTTAGCAAGAACTGTCCGGTGCTGGAGCGATAGATACCAATCGTGTCGATCCCGTCACCGTTCCAGTCACCCGTCACCGGGAGATCGATAGAGAGGCCGAACGGTGTAGAAATGTCGGCGCTGCCCGTTGTATTGGAGTTCCGCATATAGAATGTCGTTGCCGATGGACGGAACACGCCAATCGTGTCTACTAAATGACGGATCGGCGGGCTGCACTGCGAAAATTGCGAGGTGTTACCCGCTGGATCAGTAGCAGTCGCCGAGAAACGAAGCTCTCCGGTGGGGATAGCGAACGATGGATTAAAGGTGCCTGTGCCGCTGCCATTGGTCGTGACACTGGCATAGCCCATGAACGTTTGCCCCTCACCCGAACCTGATGGATCGCAGGCTGTATTGCCGAAGAACTCGACGCGGAAAGTGGTATTGGCGGTACTGTTCAGCGTCCCGGCAAGCGTTACATTGGTGCTGATCTTGGTCGCGGCGCTTAGCACAGGTGCCGCTTGCGAGTTATTCGCGCCGCTGTTCAAGCTGATACCTACACTGCTGTTGGAGAATATGCTGTTACCGAGGATGCGATTACCCGTGATGCTGCCCGTTGCCCAGACCCCGGTTAGCCCATTAAAGGCAATTAGGTTGCCAGCCCCGGTAACAGTTCCGCCAAGGGTATTGTTGCTACCACTGAGGTATACCCCACTGTAGTAGTTGGGGATACCCGCCGTCCCAGTTATGTTGGTGCCGATATAGTTGCCTTGTACCAGATTGCTAGTGCCAGCATTTAGAATGCTGAGACCCACGCCAAAACTGCTGTTGCCATTGCCAGAGATCACATTACGCGCTGCTGCCGTCGTGCCGCCAATCGTATTGTTGGAGCCATCGCTAATCTGGATGCCGTCGCCACCACTGATAATTCCATTGCCCAATGCTGCTGTGCCAGCGGCATTGGTGCCGATATAGTTGCCCTGTACCAAATTGCCTGTAGAGGATACATCTTGGATTATCAGGCCATGACTAGTGTTGCCAGAGATCACATTGCCCGCCCCGCTGGCAGTTCCCCCGATGGTGTTGTTGGCAGCACTGCTGATCCACAATCCAACCGAGGCATTGGGCAATGCAGCCGTGCCAGTGGCATTCGTCCCGATATAGTTACCCTGTACGGTATTGTTCCCAGTCAGGATGAGCAATCCGACATCATTGCCAGAGATCACGTTACGCGCTGCTGCTGTCGTCCCGCCGATCTGGTTGCCAGTCGCGCCAATATCGAGTGTCAGGCCGTTGCCATAGCCTGCAAATGTGGCAGTACCAGCAGCATTCGTCCCGATATAGTTGCCCTGAATGATGTTGCCGCCGTTGGTCTTGAGTTGGATAGCGCCCCCGTAGAAGCGATTGATTGCCAGCCCGCGCAGGACACTATTGCCAGCGGAGATTACTAGCCCTTTCGCCCCGACGAGCGATCCCATGTTTTGCCCGCTAACTTCGATCAATGGTGAGCTTGTATAGCCCGGTTGCGAAGTACCATCGATAATCACAGCTTCGGTGATTTCGGGCAGGGCGGATGTCAGCGCAATGGTTTTTACACCACTGCCCGTAATGTTGAACTTGATAATATCCAGCCCGACACTGGCATTGGCATCCAATATGGCTTGCCGGAAACTACCCGCCCCGCTGTCGTTGGTGTTAACGACGGTAAGCGGCGGTGGCACGTTGTTGATCTTCACGATGTAGCTGGAAGTATCCTTTTGCAGCACCGAAACGCTGAGTTGGTTAGCAATATCGACATAAGTTTCGCCCACTTCCCACTCCGCGCCCGCGTCGTTCGCATTGCCGTTGTTATCGGCATCAACGACATGCGATGGCTCGATCCGGCTTGGATCGACAGTGGTAATCAGCACTGCATCAGCGGGGATAGCCTGATCGTAGCTGACTTGCAATCGCGCTTCAACAGTATCATACAGCGTGGCAGAGCCATTGATCGGAATCTTCGCCATCAGGTAGTTACTGTTGGCTCCGGGCAGTTCCAATCGTTCGAGCGTGATAACGGTACTCGTACCGACATCGGCAGAGAATTTACGCGCAGCAGGTATCCAGCCCAGAATGTCGTGGTCATAGGCAATCGTACCCGTTCCGACACAACCATAGGTCGGATCGTTGACCTGACAGCTACGTCCCCCCCAACTCATGATGTCCCAGTTTGAGTCGTAAACCTGCCCATAAGGGCCGGAGGAGTGTGGCAGCCCAAAGCCATGACCCATTTCGTGGCCTACCACTGACTGCGTATTGAAACCCCATGGGGGCATCCAAGTCATGCGATAGCTTTTACTCTGTCCATCAATAGTTAGATACCACGACCCGCCCCATGCACAACAGTCGAGAAGATTGTTGAACATCAGGTTGATGCCAACATAGGTCGGGAAGTAGACATCCACATCAGCAGCAGCAGTACAATCGTTGGCAGCCGCTGTAAAGTTAAGACTGCCACCCGGCGGAATGTAGTAATTGCGTGGATGCGGCAAGTTATACCAGTTTGTGGCGATAGACCCCTGAATATTGACCGTTCCGTAGGATTGTTCCCGCCAGTAGTGGTCAAGGCCGGGGTAAACATTGCCAAGCTGTCCTGTGAAAAAACTTTGCGGGCGGGGGGTAACCCCTGTTTCATCGCTAAAACGACATAGCACGCTCACCCAAGGCTGCGACCCACTCACCATCTGAGGACCAGTGCGGGTGTTGGGCTGCGAACCGCCAATAGGCGTAATGGACAGCACCTGTAAGGGTGTGCCTTTTACCAATGGCCCTTGCGCGACTTGCACGTTGACCTGTTTGCCGTCAAAGGCCGACGCGGTTTTGTGATCGAGTGCCAACTCGGTAGCGGTGCCTTGAGCATCGATCAGGTAGGTGATCATATGGTTCGGCAAGGTCGGCGCGGAAGGGTCGCCATGTATCATACTCAGATAGCCTGTCAACGTGATCTGCGCCCCAGCTACATTGGTGAATGCTGTTACGCCAGAAATGTTATTGAGCGGGAAAAAGAGCGCAATAAGAACGAGTAAGGCTACTGGGACTAAAAGGCGATGAAGCACTGAATATGAGGGTTTCGCCATTTCTGTCACCTGCTTTCTCTGTGATGGCAGTGAGAACGAGTGCGTTGGTAAGCACGTCACACACTTACGGCAGATCGAGTTATTGTTAGTATAATTCGTTAATGAAAAATCGAGCCTCTAAAGTGTATCACAACAATTCCGTCAAACTTGCAAAAAAGTTGATAGGAAATCGCTAGTCTTTGTTGTTGTGAAAACGTCCAAATCGGCCTAACTTCCCTTCTCTGCGTTACGTTTTGGCTAAATTTTGCTATAATGCCTTGCGTAAAACTATATATTCAGGTGAGGCTACTCGTGAAACTGAGCCGTGAACAGGTGATCGAAATTGCTGATCTCGCCAAACTCGACCTGACCGAACAGGAAATCGAGCAGTATGCAGATCAGTTGTCGGCGGTGCTGGACTACGCATCGCGTCTGGATCAGTTAGATACTGATAATATCCCGCCTATGTCTACCGTTGTTCCGCTGGAAAACGTGATGCGCGAAGATGTCATTCGGCCTTCACTATCGCGTGAACAGGTGCTTGCTAACGCCCCCGCTGCGATTGAGGGCCAATTCCGCGTCGATGCTGTTCTGGACTAACTAGCAGGAGGCTTCCGCCATGCCTGAGGCAAATCAGGGTCGCCCACGCGCCCTGTTAATTATTGACAATGAGCCAACCACCGTTGTGACCCTGAAATCTTATCTCTCCGCGCAAGATTTCAAAGTAACGGTTGCCGCAACGGGATCTGACGGTGTTAATGAGGCATTGGCTCACCCACCCGCCCTCATTCTGCTGAGTACACAGTTGCCCGACGGCCCCGGTCTGAAGGCGTACACGCAGCTTCGCGCCCGCGCCCGCACTGCCCATATCCCGATCATGTTTCTGGCAGAACTGGGCGATGCCAAGTTACAAAATGACTTGCTTAGTGCCGGAGCCGACGACTTCATTCCCAAGCCGTTCGACATCGACATCCTTATCCTGCGAATTCGCAACGCCATCAAACGGCAAGATCGCGACGGGTTACATCATCCGCGCAGTGGCTTGCCTACAGGTCGATTGGTACAGGAACAGATACGTTCGCTGGCTGATGAAGATGGCTGGTACAAGATCGACTTTGGAATTAACGAGTTCTCCACATTTCGCGACCAATATGGCTTTATGACTGGCGAGGAAGTGATCAGTTTTACAGCGGGATTGCTCAATGAAGTCGTGCAATCGACAGGCACCCCCGACGACTTTATCGGACACCGCGACGATACCGACTTTGTGATCGTAACCGATCTGGCACACGGGCCACAGTTGCGAACTTTGCTCGAACAACGCTTCAATGTCGAAGTGCAATCGTTCTATAGTTTTATGGAGCGTGAGCAAGGCTTTACTGAGAGTCCTGACGGGGCAACAAAAAAGCCGCTGATGACGGCTAAGATCAAAGTGCAAGAAGGCGAAGCACTGTAGCGAACCATTGGCAATTTCAAGAAAGTCGGGGCGCCCGGATTTGAACCGGGGGCCTCTTGCACCCCATGCAAGCGCGCTAGCCAAGCTGCGCCACGCCCCGAACTACTTACCTAGCGAATTCTAGCAGAGTATTCCAAAAGATCAAGGCCGATAAAAACAGAGGCCGAAGGCAAACGTATCAAATTGAGAATGGGTGTAATTCACCTCACCCCTTTCCCAAGGGCTAATGGATGAGATTGAATTGAGGGAAAATAGAAAGACAAGGGAAGTAGAAAAGGGTTAGGTACTGGGGGCAGCTGGGGTGTTAGTGGAGTGCCTTGCGGACATCGCCGACCCGCGCATGGTGAATCAATGTCGCGTAAGGTGCGCCAGTTACTACGGCTGCGCTCGGGTGCAGGCGGGATGGCATGGCGCTTGAGCACATCGCGCATCGTTGAGCACCCGACTCGATAACCCAGTTTTAGCAGTTCCCCAACCAGTTTTTTGTAGCCGAACCTGGGGTTATCGCGTGCGAGTTGGACAATCGGCCCCTCAAGTTCCGTATCCAGTGGGGCATTGCCACGCGACCTAGTCGGCTGAGTATAAGTCCACTTCCGTCGCACCAGTTCCCGATGCCATTTTAAGACGGTCTCCGGCTGGAAAAGCCGCATGACCTGTTGCAGGTGTTCGCGTTTCCCTGCGGTCACCGTCTTGAGCCGCGCAGTCAACACCGCCAAACCGAGTTTCCCCTAACGCGACAGACGCAGCAGTCGGGCTTGTTTCCGTTCGACGATCCGCAGTTGCTGGCGCAGCAGCAGAATTTCGAGGTCCTTTTCATGGTCTGTTTGCCGAAGCACCGCCAAGATGTCCAGCCCCAACGTGAAGACCTGAGCCAACACAAACCAGAGCATTCTACCCCCGACACTTTAAAGCAAGCCAAGGCTTCCATTGTAGCGGCTCAGGTGTCGCGATGCGATGCAGTTTGCAAACCTGTTTATAGCGCTTTCATCGGGGTGGATACATTTGGCGCACCTTACGGGCGATCCAGTGTGATCGCCCCATAATCTTTTCGCCTACCGCTAGTCGCACGCGCTTTTGTTGTGCATCGTCATTTGTCCCCATAATTGCCTGTGCGGGGATCTATTTCCGGCAACTAGCACAGCTACATTAAAATAAGGCTAGGAATCTCTTGCTTTCAAGTTAAATATAATGTATATATTTTATGCCTTCATTGAAGAATCGCTGGGTTTACGTATCTTTTAATCAATTCGTTTAGGAGTCTCAATATGAAACCTAAGTCACGTTATCTGTTAGTTACGCTCGTAGCCCTCGCTGCGATGGTGCTGCCGATGTTGGGCAGTTCGCCAGCCGTTGGGGTTGCACGTGCCGCCGATACCAAGACGTTAACTGTCGCCTTCCCTCAGGAGCCGGATAACCTCAACTACTTCTACAGCAACCTGTCCTTTGCTCAGTGGGCTGTTCAACTCGGTACGGCTGCCTTATGGGACTATGATGAGCATCTCAAGGCTGTTCCGGTACTCGTCGCCGAAGTGCCAACTGTCGCCAATGGCGGCACCAGCAAAGACGGCAAAACCACCACAATCAAGCTCAAGAAGGGTTTGAAGTGGAGCGATGGTGAACCACTCACGGCTGACGATGTGGTCTTTACCTACAATATGATCAAAGACAAAGCCAATAACATGGCGCAGGGTGCCCAGATCCAAGAAGCAGTGGATAAAGCTGAAAAAGTTGATGATGTAACGGTCAAGCTGACGACCAATACACCACAGCCCTATGCTGAAAACCTAGCGGGTTCCCAGAACTTCAACGTGCTGCCTGCCCATATCTTGCAGCCCATTTATGACAAAGACAAGTCGATTGAAAAAGCCGACTACAACCAGAACCCCACCGTCTTCAGCGGTGCGTACATGCTCAAGGAATGGAAGCGTGGCGCTTCGATGACTTGGGTTGTGAACCCGAACTATGAGGGCAAGAAGCCCAGCATCGAAACGCTGGTGCTTCAGTTCTTCCCCGACCCAGAAAGCGCCTATGCCGCTTTTGCCGCTGGTCAGATCGACTATGTACCCAATTTGCAACCGTCTGATCCGCCGAAGATCGCCGGGTTGACCAAGAACGCAACATTTGTCAACGTTTATGGTGGGTTCCGTGAATCGCTGTGGCTGAATGTCCGTACCGACAAGTTCCCCGAGGCTGGTCATCCAGCACTCAAGGATGTGCGTGTCCGCCAAGCGATCCGTTTGGGCGTTAATCGTCGTGGTCTGGTCAAGAACCTGCTCGGCGATGCCGTCCCGGTTGCTGAGTCGCTCTATGCGTCCAGCCCATTTGAAAACAAGAAGCTCAAGTTTGTCGAATACGATCCCGCTGCTGCCGAGAAACTTTTGGACGCGGCTGGCTGGGTGAAGGGTGCCGATGGAGTACGCGAGTCGAAGGGTGTGCCGGATGTTAAGGACGGTACCAAGCTCGAACTGAAGTACAGCACCACCCCGGCGGCACAGCGTAAAGCTAACCAAGCCGTGATTCAGCAAGACTTGGCGAAGATCGGCATCAAGGTTACGCTTGAGAACTTCCCCGCCGATAACTTCTTCGGTCAGTTCAAGGATGGCGGTATCACTTCCGGTGGCAAGTTCGACATTGCCGAATATGCCAACAACACCGTGACCACGAACCCCGCCAATGCACGTGTGTTCTTCTGCGATGACATCCCCAGCGATGCTGTCCCCGGTGGTCAGAACAATGTCGGCTATTGCAATCCTAAGCTCGACGATCTGTGGAAGGTTACCGAGCAGGCGCTCGACCCGGCTGAAGGTCAAAAAGCCGCCGACGAGATTCAGACGATTTTGGCGGAAGACGTACCGAACATCATCCTGTACGACCGCCCTGACCAATACACATATAACCCCACGCGCTTTGTTGGGAAGCCCCGTATTGGTGCTGGCCTGACCAATCAGTGGTTCGACATCTCGAATTGGCAATTGAAGTAAGTTAGCTCGTTAACCGCCAGCAGGGTCAGGGGTTCGCCTCTGACTCTGCTTCTCATATCGGACGTTGCTAGTTCAGGAAAGAGGCGGTCCGTGGCACAATATCTGTTACGCCGCGTATTGCAAACCATTCCACTGCTCGTATTAATCAGTTTTGGCTTGTTTTTGCTAATGAACTCCATTGGCGATCCACTGTCCGTTTACGCTGAATCGCGCAAGCCGCCCACCGGCAAAGCCCGCGAAGAACTCATCCGACGGTTGGGGTTGGACAAACCCCTCCCTGAGCAGTATCTTGTCTGGCTTATCGGCAACGACTGGATGCTCACCGATGTGCGTGGCGATGGCACATTGATGGAGCCGGGAACCCGTCATGGTGTACTGCGGGGGGATCTTGGTACGTCCTCTGTGACCAGAAGGGACGCTAAACTGCGTATTCAGGAACGGTTGCCCAACACGCTCATCCTGATGGTTCCGTCCTATTTGATCGTGATTCTATTATCCTTGTCGATTGGCATTTACTCCGCCATCCGGCAGTATTCGCTGCTCGATAACATTGTCACGACGATCTCGTTCGTCTTATATTCTTTGCCAATATTCTTTATAGCCTTGATGGTAATTTATATTTTTGGGGTGCAATTCCAACAATGGGGACTGCCTTCACTGCCCGTTGCTGGGATGTATGACCCCCGTGAACCGGAAACACTCGGCGGGCTGCTTCAACATATGGTACTGCCTGTCTTTTGCTTGGTAGCGATTCAGGTCGGCGGCTATGTCCGCTACATTCGCTCCTCGATGCTCGAAGTGCTCAGTCAAGATTATATTCGCACAGCGCGTGCCAAAGGGCTTGAGGAACGTCGCACGATCTTTGTCCATGCCCTGAAGAATGCCGCGATGCCGCTGGTCACGCTGATCGGTCTCGATCTGCCGTTTTTGCTCGCCGGGGCGATTGTGACCGAACGCATCTTTGCGTGGCCCGGACTGGGACGCTTGTTCATCGAGAGTCTGGAACGTTCCGATATTACTGTGATGATGGCAATCCTGATGCTATTGAGTATCGCTGTAGTGGTCTTCCAACTGTTGACCGACGTGGTATACACTTGGCTCGACCCGCGTATCCGGTACACGTAACATGCACATAGAACATTCATTAGACAATCTGGAAAGCTGAGGGCCTATGGCAACAGTAAGCGAACCCGCCAATTTAACGACCACTGCCGCTGGTACTAAAATCGTATCGTTAGGGGCCGAAGCCCAGTTGCATCAGGGTGAATCAAACACCAAACGCAGCTTGCGTCGTCTGCTGAAACATCGGATGGCGGTAGTTGGTATCGTGCTGCTAGCCTTTGTCATCCTGTATGTCAGCATCGGCTCGTTGATCTACTCTGAAGCGTATGCGAACCATAACGACCCGACCCGTAAGCTTGAAGCGCCATCGTCGGAGCATCCCTTTGGCACGGATAGCATCGGGCGCGACCTGTTGGCGCGTACCATTTACGGCGGGCAGATCTCGATCCTAGTCGGCGTAACTGCCGTGATTGTCTCCCTGACCGTCGGAACCGCTGTCGGCCTCGCCTCAGGTTACTTTGGCGGGATCATCGATACTGTGTTGATGCGGCTGGTCGAGGCGGCACTGAGTATCCCTCAACTTTTTGTGGCCTTGCTGGCTTCGCGCATGTTTGCGGGCAAGCTGCCCGACTTTACCATTGGCGGGCGCGAGTTTAGCAATACGCTGATCGTCATTGTGTTTGCAATTGGGCTGACAAGTTGGATGCAGCTTTCGCGTATAGTGCGCTCGATGGTACTTTCCATTAAGCAGCAGGAATACATTACGGCAGCACGGGCGCTGGGCGCACCCAGTTGGCGAATCGTGATGCAGCATATTTTGCCAAACTGCCTCGCCCCCATTATCGTCGCGGCGACTCTGGGCGTGGCCTCGGCTATTTTGCTCGAAGCCTATCTCAGCTTCTTAGGATTGGGCGTTCGCGCACCAACGGCAACATGGGGCAATATGCTCTTTGAAGCCTACGAGAATCTCCAGATCTGGAATCAGTGGTTTTTCCCGGCGCTGTTTGTGATTCTGACGGTGCTCGGCATCAACTTCTTCGGTGACGGATTGCGCGATGCGTTCGATCCTCGCTCATTGAAGTAAGCGAAAAGCCCATCTGTCTCAATGGCTGCGGCAGGGCAAACGCATCATAATGTACCTCACCTGAAAAAGTTTGGGCAGATTCAGCGGACAACGCAGGCATTGTCCCTACGAAATCCCGTTTGGATGTAGGGACAGGGCTTGCCCTGTCCGCCATAGGGTTGACCCGCGAATTGGTTAGTTTGCCGTTTCCACGCTATCAACCTTGATCGTGATGTACACCTCATCGTCTTTGACTGTCACTGGGTAAACCTTGACAGGCAGCGTGTCAATGGCTTCGATCAGTTCCCCGAAGTGATGAATACGCGGGTTCTCGCTGACAATGTACTCAGAAATTGGCGGCGGTAGAATCGCCTTCCACTCGACTTCGCCCGTATCGACGCGGAAGCCTGCGCCGTGCAAAGCACAGACGATCAAGCCGTCGGTGAACTCGCCCTGATTCAGCGGAGCCGACATATGCCCACAGCGGTTTTGAATAGCGTAGACCTCCCCTTTATGTCGCACTACAAACACATCAACAGTTGCGACGCGGAAACAGTGCGGCTTATCTGGTTCTAGGTCATTCAGGTTACAGACCCGAACTTCGTTTAGGGTTATCAAATTGCTCTATCCTCGTCCTCGACTTGTGATACTTTCCACTATCATCTTAGTGTGCATTATAGCAACGATCATTACACCGATATTTCGTTTTGATCGATTGCTTCAATGGGTGGGACGTTGTACAATCATGGCGTGCTGGGACTGAGGGAACTGCTAGTGCAGATTGATCGGCTTGACCATTTGGTATTAACCGTTGCCAATATTGAAGCGACCTGCGCCTTTTACGCAACGGTACTCGGTATGCAGGTGGCGACGTTTGGCGATGGTCGGAAAGCGCTGACATTCGGACACCAAAAGATTAATCTCCACCAAGCAGGTCACGAATTCGAGCCTAAAGCCTTCCGTCCGACTCCGGGTTCGGCAGATCTATGTTTTATCACGGACACCCCGATGCCCCAGATCATCGAACAGATTCGCGCCTGTGATGTGAGTATTTTGGAAGGGTCAGTTGAACGGACTGGTGCAGAAAATACGCTTCTCTCTGTCTATTTTCGCGATCTCGATCAGAACTTGATCGAGGTATCGAATGTGCTGTTGGTTCCACAAAATGTACCATCTTGATAATTTCGAGTAATCGTTTCCAGAGGAGAGTTTGTAATGAGTATCTACAGTAACCCCGATCAAGACTCCACGTCTCCCGAATCCAAAGCTGAGCAAGCCGTTAACCAAGCCAGAGAAGCCGCTGAAAAAGCTGCTCACCAGCTAGCCGAAAATGCCCAACACACCGTTAATAAGGCTAAAGAGAACGTCGAACATACCGCCAACCAATTAAGCGCCGAGGCTCAGAAAGCGGCT
>JBDTVG010000052.1:0-5983 GCA_040007395.1 Chloroflexota bacterium | reverse complement strand
AATGACACCGCCTGCGATATTGGCGCATTCGAGTTCACCAGCGCGGATCTGCCACCCACGCCGACGCAACCGTAATGCACAGCAGGGTAAATGCAAAAATCTCCTCACCCTCGCTACGAAAAGGAATGAATAAAATGCTGCACGATCTGAAACAGATCAAATGGGATTCCCTAAAAACTTGTCACGGTTCAGCGACTGAAGTGCCTAATAGAATTGTGGCATTGACATCTAGCGATGCTGAAATCCGTACTCAAGCCCTAAGTAGACTGGGAGACAATCTCGAACACCAAGGAGATATATGTGAAGTTACATCATACGTTGTGCCTTTTCTTATAGAGTTGGTCTCAAGTGACCAAACACAAGAAAAGGCAAACATCTTAAATCTCCTGGAAACTGTAGCATCGAGATGGGTGAAAAATCGCGCATTGGAACAAATAGACTATAGCAACAATAGCTCTAGTCTATTTGAGCAGAGGACTTATGAAGCAGTGCGCGAAGGTATTAGTATTTATTTGTCCCTTCTTCAATCAGAAGGAGCCGAGATACGCCAAGAAGCCGCACGTATTTTGTCTCTCTTTCGAGACAATGTAAATAATACTGTGCCTAAGTTGTTACAGCAAGTTCAGGCTGAGAATGATAGGGTGACCAAGGCAACGATCATTTGGTATTTAGGTAAGCTGGTTGCAGATAATTGGAGTTTACTTGGGGATCAACTCCAATTAATTCAGACCTTGAATACTATAATCGATTCGCCACAGGACAAACTGTTAAGCTATTCTGCTGCTATTACCTTATTCAGGTTACAGAAAAGTGAAATCCCTGATAAGGCAATAAACCTAGTAATCGATGCCATTGCATATCCACAACTCTACCCTACAAACTTTGGCGATAACGTAGTTGCATGGACAGCATGTGATGTGTTGTGTAACCTCAGTCTTAAACGTGGTATTCCTGCCTTTGGTAAAGCTTTAGCGGTGGTTAGTAACTCTGACGACGCACGTTATCTTGTTGATGCACTGCTAGGATTTGCCATTGAAGGGAAAAAGTTTCACGATTGGAGCTTTCTCTTTAGTGTGGGGACTGGAGATAATGGTGAACAAATCTATCGAGTTGGAAAAACAACCGTACCTGTTCACACTTTAACACCTTATCAACAGGAAGCATTAAGCGCAATCTTGCAGTGTGAACAGTTCTGGAAAACTCCTAGTAACTTGTTGGAGTTGTATGGACTACCTTCGTCGGCTCAAGAACTTAAAGTCCTCCTTGACACATCCGATCCTTCGAGTAGTTAGGCCGAGTTCATCAATATAGTTGCAAACCTGAGTAAGGTTTAATCTGTAATCTGGTAGTCTGATTTCGGCTCATCACTTACCGCTTTACCATACCGAGAGAGATTTAGGGTGAGGACAACACCTGACGTGTACCATTTTGCACAAAACCTGACCTTGACATCTACGCTATGAATGCTAGAATTCCTTCCACAACTGAACATGACAAACATGGATCGGGAGTAGTAGGTCATCGCCACAGTGAGCGGGAAACAGTGCAAACCCGCAGCAGGCAAGGCGACTGCGTCAGGCCGAACTCGCCCGTGAGTTTCTTTACCGAACACCAAAGTAGGTAAAGACGCGCCCGCCGCGTTACCAGCGAAGCAAGAGATTGTGATCATGGGCCTATAGCTCAGTTGGGAGAGCGCTTGCATGGCATGCAAGAGGTCGTCGGTTCGAGCCCGACTAGGTCCACTTCCTCACAGTAAACAGGATGGTACCGCGGAGTCCCCTTCGTTCCTGAACACGAACAAGGGGATTTTTTGTTTTCTGGTACCTGTGCGAGGTAAGTATTGTGTTAGACTTTGCATCTTGTTATAAAATATTTAGGTCAAAGCATCGTAAATCGGTTATGATGAGAGAGTCGTCATCTACCGCATCTACCGCAATAGACCCAGCTCGGTCTTTCAGGAGACTGTCAATATGGCAAAGCCAAAGCGTAATCCTAGCATTGCAGACCGTTTTCGCGACTTCCTAGATGATCTTACTCGACTGCTGAACCCACCCAAGCAGGTGCCAGTGCGCGTGCCCGTGCCTATCGAGCGGCGCTAAATCACCGTGATGAGGGGAATTCAGCAGAGGTCAGACTAAAAACTGACCTCTGTTTTTTTTTGCAAATATCCAATAGTTTATTCCGGTATCGAAAGGTGAGGCGATGGCTGAAAAATATACTCCACAGCAAATAGAACCCAAGTGGCAGGCGCGGTGGGATGCTGACAAGCTCTACCGTGCCACAATCGATCCGTCGCGACCCAAGCACTACGCCCTGACCATGCTGCCCTATCCCAGCGGCAATCTGCACATCGGACACTGGTATGCGATGTCGCCGTCGGATGCTCGTGCCCGTTGGATGCGGATGCGCGGCTATAATGTGCTGTTCCCAATGGGCTTTGATGCGTTCGGGCTGCCTGCCGAAAACGCCGCCATCCAACGCAACATCCATCCCAAAACATGGACTTACGCCAACATTGAGAAGATGCGTACCCAGATGAAAACGATGGGCACGATGTTCGACTGGGATCGCGAAGCGATTAGCAGTGACCCCAAGTATTACAAGTGGACGCAGTGGTTCTTCCTGAAGTTCTACGAAAACGGGCTGGCCTACAAGCAGATGGCTACCGTCGATTTTTGCCCGCACTGCAATACCACGCTGGCGCGTGAACAGGTGTGGGGCGATGACCGTCACTGCGAACGCTGCGGCACACCCGTCATCAAGAAGGATCTGGAGCAGTGGTTTTTTCGCACCACGAAATACGCCGAAGAACTGCAAGATCACAGCCAGATCAATTGGCCTGAACGGGTCAAGACGATGCAGAAAAACTGGGTTGGGCAGAGCGAAGGCGCTCACGTTACGTTCAAGACGGAACAGGGCGACGATCTGACGATCTTTACGACGCGGCCTGATACGCTGTGGGGCGCGACTTTTATGGTACTGGCTCCAGAGCATCCACTGGTCGAAAAACTCACCAGTGACGTGCAGCGTACCGCCGTTGCAGCCTATATTGACAGCGCCAGCCGCCAGACCGAGATCGAACGCACCGACACCAACAAAGAGAAGACGGGCGTATTTACGGGCGGTTACGCGATCAATCCGGTTAATAACGCACGAGTTCCAGTCTGGGTCGCAGACTATGTGCTGATGGGTTATGGCATGGGCGCAATCATGGCGGTTCCGGCACACGACGAACGCGACTTCGCCTTCGCCCGTAAATTTGATCTGCCAGTGCGCGTCGTGATCCAACCAGAAGGCGAAGTGCTGGACGGTGACACGCTGACCGAAGCCTATCACGGCGATGGCAAGATGGTCAACAGCGGCGCGTTCGATGGCACGCATACCGATGAGAGTGTGGCGAAAGTGACTGCATGGCTGGACGAACAAGGCATGGGACACTACGCGGTCAACTATCGGCTGCGCGACTGGCTGATCAGCCGTCAGCGCTATTGGGGCGCACCGATCCCGATTGTATATTGCGCGAATTGCGGGGCGGTACCCGTCCCCTACGATCAACTGCCTGTGGTGCTGCCCGACGATGTACAGTTCATGCCGACAGGCGAAAGCCCACTGAAGTTTCACGCAGGTTTCCTGAACACCACTTGCCCGACCTGCGGCGGCCCTGCCAAGCGCGAAACGGACACGATGGATACTTTCATGTGCTCGTCGTGGTATCACCTGCGCTACCTGAGTCCCGACTATGACGAAGCGCCCTTTGATCCGCAAGAGGGCGCGTACTGGCTGCCCGTTGACCAATACACGGGCGGCATCGAACACGCGACGATGCACCTGATGTACACACGCTTCTTCACGAAGGCACTGCGCGACTGCGGCATCTGGAAGGATACCGAAGCGTTGCGCCAACCAGATCAACCATCTGTTGCCAACGAACCGATGCTGGCGCTGTTCAATCAGGGCATGATTCTGGGTGAAGCGCGGGAAGGCGATATTGTGATCGCTAGCGGTACGGTGGAAGCCGATAGACTAAACGCCGCGTCGATCCGTATCGTGACCGATGTAGTAGAAACCACTGGCGCGAATGAAGTCTCCGGCGAGATCACCAAGCGCACCGAGAATCTGCTGAATATCAATACACCGCAGCGTGAAATGACCGTTGAAGTGTACGACACCACGAAAATCATGGACGTGAACGGCAACGCCATTACGTTGGCGGATCTGCGCTACCATCTGGACGCGGAAAAGATGTCCAAGAGCAAGGGCAATGTGGTCGCGCCCGATCAAGTGGTTGCCAAGTACGGAGCCGATACGGTGCGCGGCTATTTGATGTTTGCCTTCCGTTGGGAATCGGGCGGCCCGTGGGATAGTCAGGGCATTCAAGGGATTGTGCGCTGGCTGAATGATGTTTGGACTCTGGTTACGGGCGACAAACCGGCAATGTCCGGCGAAGCCGACGAAGCCGCTGTAAAAGCGCTGCGTCGTAAGGTTCACCAAACGATCCAGAAAGTCACTGACGGGCTGGACTCGTTTGGCTTTAATACGGCAGTCGCGGGGCTGATGGAACTGAAGAATACGCTGCTGGCAGCGCGTAAAACGCCTGTCGTCAATACACCCGCCTACGCCGAAGCAATCTCGTCTATGCTGTTGATGATGGCTCCGTTTACACCGTTTATCGCTGAGGAACTGTGGGAGCGTACTGGACACCCTTACAGCATCCATACGCAGCAATGGCCTGTCTACGATCCTGAGATCGCGAAGGCCGACGAGATCACGTTGGTGGTACAGGTCAACGGCAAGGTGCGAGATCGCATCACCGTTCCGGCGGACATCAGCGAGGCAGATGCGAAGGCGTTGGCACTGTCCAGCGAAAGCATTCAACGCTACTTTAACGGCGAACCGCCTAGCAAAGTGTTCTACGTTCCCACACGCGGCATGGTCAATATCGTCGTTTAGGCTGATCCTTTAGCGTGGGCGATCCGGCACAGGATCGCCTTGTTCGTTATAATCAATTTGGACAACAAGCGCTTGGTCGTGGAATGGAGGAACTACGATTAACCACGATATAAACCTAACTAAGCTTCGACAAGCGATATTTGACGCACAAGTTCAGGAGCAGGCGCAAATCCTATGTACTATATTCGCAACAAATGTGCCTCAGGCTACGCTTTTTGTTACCCACGAAATGGTGCTGAATTCCTTACGACTCCAACAATATTTTGACGTTAAGTGGGTTACTGAATTTGCTCAGAAAATAAGCCATTTTGTCGAAATAGATAGTTCCGAATCCCCAATCCCCACATTCCCCGTTGAACTTGAGGCTGACTATAGTGATGACCCACCAGGGGTTCCGAATTTCAAAGGCGGTGTCGAGACGCTTTGGCAAAGTCTCTCCATCGCATATCATCCTCATGACAATGGAGAGCCATGGATATTACCTTTTTCACGCGCAACGCATATATACCACCAGAAGCCGGAGAAAGTCGGCTTACTAGCTCATGTACTATTTACTTTCGTCACTGGGGAAATATGCCAGTATTGGAGCAATAGCTATCCAGAAGAATTGGAGCTTGCCCAAGTATTTAGCAAGGCTAGCAAAGACGAAAACGGTCGCCCGATACTTCCCGAAGGGATAGATCGTGCCAAAATGTTCAGAGGAGTAAAATTTCTCCTAGAGCCTGAAACTGTTGGCTATGAGGTTGCTAGATGGCTAAGGATAGCCGATGAAGTAGAATTGCTTTTCAAGCGATAAAACACAATTCGACCTCAAGACTACGCCGAATTGTGTCATGATTGGATCTAATGTTCTGGAATTAAGAAGACAGAAAACATAGCTATCCCGAAATTTCCCCTACACAACCCCTTGAATGATCACGGGTAACCCGATAAACGATCCATAACGCTGGGCAGCAGCAGGGATTGCCTCACTTTCAGCCGACGGGGCAGCCGGCCCAAACCCAGATTATTGAGAACGGCAATGGCTTGTGAG
>JBDTVG010000051.1:0-36745 GCA_040007395.1 Chloroflexota bacterium | reverse complement strand
TCGTCCTTTTATAGTACCCTTTTCTTGCTCATTTCTTTTGCGCTCCCCTACTAGTCAAACAAACGCAGTTAGTCGAAACGCCGATCCTCGTCCGCTTGCTGTTGAATCCAAAGCGGGTTTCATACCTCGCAGCAAGCAGCGCTGAATAGGAGTGCAGGTAGGAGCAAGGTTCGATAAGATAGCAAGGATGAGCCAACTTATACGAAAAAGTCATACTGTCTCGGTTGTGCTATACCATTTCGTTTGCCCAGCGAAATACAGACGAATCGTTTTCAGTGAAGCCGTTGATCAGATCTTGAAAGCAGTGTGCTTGGACATCGCCCAGCGCTACGAAATCGTCTTTTGGGAGATAGGTACTGACCGAGATCACGTGCATTTGCTCGTACAATCCGTAGCTAGATCGTGCGCACCATCAAGAGTATTCCTGCGCGTGAAATCTTTGCTCGCGTCCCCAGCGTAAAGAAAAAACTGTGGGGCGGCGAGTTCTGGAGCGATGGCGACTAGGTCAGCACAGTTGGTCAACATGCCACCGAAACTACCCTTGCACATTACCTTAGAAACCAAGGATGCCAACAAGACTATGCTCGACTCCATGTCGAACAGCCTCGGCTGTTCGACTGACTTGATACCTCGCCGCTTGCTGCGGGTGTAGTTCATTTGTCCATTCTGGTTCGTCAGTGTCTGGGGTAACGCTTGCCCGATATGGGTGCCTTACAACGCCAAATGACTGCTTGGCAAGAGCCGCGCAATGCTCAACACGCTACCGTTCACTGGCAATTTTCCCTTGAAAAAGCACGCACAAAATTGTCTCGACTTTATCCCTCCCTTCCCGTTGGTTAGTCTACTAGACTGGGCTGAGCGCAGCGACCCGCTGCGCGGCGCACCCGCTCGCGTAAGCGGGTGTTGACCGCCTCTCATATCGAATCCACCATGTTCGGTAGTGGTAATATACTCTATTGTAATTGGGATACTCCTTGAGCAGCTACCGCCACTGGCAGCCTGTCCGCAGAATGTACCGGATAGCCTTGATGACCGCTCTCAACTCTAACCGCATCGGTCGGCCTAGCCCCCAGTGTTTATTGATGTCCAGCCCTTCGATGATCGCCCATTGTTCATCCGTCATATCACTTGGATAAACTACATTTTTGTGACACACTTCTCGTGATTCCTGTTGGCTTGGATTGTTGTCTGATACCTCCAGTTCTACCCTACAGGAGCCACTTCCTTATTTCCCAAACACGCTCTAGTGAAATGGTATGCCTGTAGCATGTTTAAGATAAGGTCTTTGCTCAAGCGTGCTGTGCCTATCCTGCTGCTGATCTTACCGCTGGTCAGTGCATCCGCCGAGCCGCGTCTCTATGCCGAAGGGAAATCGCCTAAAACCAGCAGTAGCACCTTGCTGCGGCGCGTGCGAGTCCCGATCCTGATGTATCACTATATCAGCGTTCCGCCGCCAGATGCAGATAAGTATCGACTCGATCTATCGGTTACGCCAGATAACTTCCGCCGCCAGATGCAGTGGCTCAAGGAGCACGGCTATCGTACCATTTCGCCCGATGACTTCATGGCGGCAGTAGAGCGCGGGAAAAAGCTGCCAGACCGCCCCGTGCTGGTCACGTTCGACGATGGCTATATTGATGCGTATACCAATGCTTTTCCAATCCTGCGATCTGTGGGATTCAAAGGCACATTCTTCATCGTCACCGATTGGCTGGACGAGAACAAACAGGGCTATCTCAACTGGACGCAGGCCAAAGAGATGTCGCAGTGGGGTATGTCTATCGAAAACCACAGCCGCCGCCATGAGGATATGCGGAAGCGCGACCACGACTGGCTAATCTACGAAATTTTGGGGCCGATAGAAAGTATCGAGGCGCACATCGGCGTGCGACCTCTGTTCTTTTGCTATCCCGCCGGACAGTTCGATCTCAATGTGGTGCGCGAACTACGAGCCGCTGGGATCGAAGCGGCCTTTACGACGAACGATGGCACTTACGGCTACTCCGATGATATGCTACGACTGCCGCGTGTGAGGATTCGCGGCTCAACGAATCTGGCGACATTTGCCGATTTGATGAGCTGGGAACGCTAATATTTCTAGTTGATCAAAATCTTGTATTGATGGAGTCACAATGCGCCGTTTTCGTAGTTGTTTGGTGTTCGCTGCAATTTTTATACCTTTGCTTGTGTTTTTTGGGTTTGGGTTGGAGTACGTGGCGCGATGGCATTTTGGCAGGTTTAACGCAATACACGCACAACAATTGAAGTCAATACAGGACACATTTTACTCCGGTGTCGATTTGGCAGTGTTGAATCGGGAGTTGGACGACACACTAAGTATCAACCAGTTCGATAAAGAAGGTAGGTTGTTTATTGCCTTTGACTATCATGGACGTTATATAAACTATGAAGACAGTTCACGCCATACAAGCTACCAACCCGATAGATGGACTCATACAGTCTGGCTATTTGGCAATTCAGCATTAGTATCCCCTATGATGATCGACAGCGACACAATACCGAGTCAGTTACAACTACTGCTTAACCAGTATGGTTATGGCTGGCGGGTCGTTAACAAGGGTATAACTGCCTATACCGCTAAACAGGAACTTGCTCATCTCAAAGAAACGACCATCCAACCGGGCGACATGGTTATCTTCTATGATGGCGTAAAGGAAGCAGATACCATCAATCTTAGCCTGAGTCGCGAATTCAGAAAGAATAATCCTGTTGGGTGGGTATGTGACCAGCTACATGAATTAGCGTTGTCGCGGTTTTTCTGTGATGATGTCAATAACACTGCATTTGGAAGCTGCGAAATGCCGGGTAAAGCAGCAGCGGATGACTATCAACAGACGATTACGGAAGCCCATGACTATGCCCAATCGCAGGGGGCTGCATTCTACGTGATGCTGCAACCTCACTTGTACACGCGGCCTTTGAGTACTATCGAACGTAGCTTAGAAGCAGAATTAATCCTCACCAACAATGCCAAACGCTGGGGATTATTGACCTGTTGGTCATATATTCAAGCAGGAGTGGAACAACTGCGACAGCATGGTATTGCAGCAGTAGACCTGACTCATGCGGTAGATTGGTCACGTCGCCAAACGTCGGTTTGGTACGATATGACCCATGCCACTGGCAAAGGTAACACTTTGATTGCTCAAGCGATCTTCAACGCTATGACAACGTTTTAAATACATCAGGTCACTTGCTAAGTGACCTGATACGATAGTTATTGTATGGTTGAGTCGGCTGATGGCGCTCGTGACAGGTCGTTAATCGACGACGATTTTGGTTCCCATAAAATAGTCAATCCAGATGAGGAAAAAGAAGCTCATCGGGATCGATGCCAATGGCAGCAAGGGAACTTCCGGGATAAAGGCGATAGGGAACGCCGCTGCTAGATTGGTATGGAGCAGCACAATCTCGCCGATACCAATGGTCGCTGTACCCAAGACGATTGAGATGATGAACGCCACTAAACGGCGCGTTCCCAGAGTCGAATCTTGAGTCGATTCAGATGAGTTATCAGTGGATGGCACGTTAGACATGGACAATCCCTCGATTGGCTAACAGGGTTATATAGACCGATTGAACAGCATTCGTCCAATTGTAGCGATGCTAGGTGTCAGCGTCAACAGTTCCGCGAGATTTAGGCTAGACCAGCTTGTGGCTGAACTTATCTTGCCCATGTGCTGAGTAAAACGTTGCGTTATAGACATTTGCATTATAGACAAATAATGTAAAGTAGGTTATTTTAAACTAAAGCTATCTGTACTTGTATTAGGGATTATCTTTATTTCCCTCTACCCTCGATCCTTCTGCGCTCGCAGACCTCAAGTGAGCGCCGATCCTAAGTAATCTATAGCACTCCCACCTTAACAAAATTGCACTATGATGAACGCGGATTGACATACCATCCTCTTGTTTCTTTTATAGGAGACGAACTTATGCGAAACCGACGTACTGCTATCATCCTCGTACTACTACTAGCTGTCTCGCTTTTACCCCATACAGTCTGGGCAGCAGGAGCAACACCCGTTGCTGTGCGGGATAGTTATGTCGCGGCCTTCGGCACACCTTTATCCGTTCCAGCTGGATCAGGGCTATTGGTCAACGACTATGATCCTGATACGATGACTACCGGAACCGGGATTGTCGTGTTGGGGTATAGTCAGCCAGCACATGGTACCGTTAGCGTTGTCACCAACGGTGCATTCACGTATACGCCCAACGCAGGGTTCGCGGGTACTGATACTTTCACTTATGACATTCAGGATACGACGCCTCCACCGTTGACTTCATCCTTTGTCCCCGTAACCATCACGGTACTTCGCAGCCGTCCGCCTTTTGCTGAACCCGATAACTATGTCACGACTCAAAACGTCTCGTTAAATATTCCAGCAGCATCCGGATTGCTAATTAACGATATGGACCCGAATGGCGACTCGATCACGGTGGATGGGTTCAGCTTTCCCGCGCATGGTACCAATACAGTGGTGACGAATGGGGCATTTACCTACGTTCCTAACACAAATTATCTGGGGGTCGATACCTTCATCTATCGCATCAAAGATAGTCACGGGTTGTTTTCACCGTATATCACGGTCACAATCAACATTGTAGCCCCCGGCGGTTCAGCGCCCATCGCCGTTCCAGACAACTATGCCACACTGCAAAATTCGGCGCTGACGGTTACAGCAGCAGCAGGCCTGCTTACCAACGATTTCAGTCCCCTTGGTCATGCGATTACCGTGCTTGACAGCAATAGTGTGCCGCTGCATGGAGCGATTACGCTGGTAACCAACGGCGTGTTTACCTACACTCCCAATAACAACTATGTTGGCACGGACTCGTTTACCTATCGGGTGAAGGACACAACAACACTGGCGACCTCAGGCTTTGTCAGCGTGGTCATCACTGTGCTTCCCGGTAGCAACGTTGATACGGTTGGCGTGTTCCGTCCATCAACCGCGACCTTTTATCTGCGGAATTCAAATACTACTGGCAACGCCGATATTCAAACTACCTTTGGCGCACCAACCGATCTACCTGTGGTCGGCGACTGGAATGGTGACGGTTTAGATACCATCGGTATCTATCGACCTAGTACCAGTCAGTTCTTCCTGACCAATTCCAATACACAGGGCGCACCTGTCGTCTATAGTTTGGTATTGGGCAATCCGGGCGATCTGCCAATGGCGGGCGACTGGGATGGCAATGGCGCAGATGGGGTTGGCGTGTTCCGTCCCTCGAACGGCCTGATCTACTTGAAAAACGATCTGACGACAGGCTTTGCCGACATTAACATTGTCTTTGGCATTGCCAACGATAAACCAGTTGCCGGACACTGGGCAGTGGGCAGCGGCAACTCCAAGCCGAATCCAACGACCCGCATTGTGCCAGCGGTTCAGCCGACAGCGCAGCCGCCGAAACTCGCCCCGACTTTCGTACCCTAAACTATCTTCTGCGTGGAGCCGGAATATTCCGGCTCCACGCCTACCTGTTCGGGCGAGCCATAGCTCGCTCGAACGATTCCCAGTGATTCTCAAGGATAATTAATTGGTATCAATCATAATTCTGTATGCCGCCACTCGCCAGTAGCCGATTCCGCCTCGACGCAGGTTACAGGGCGACCCGCCTCGATGTCTTCGGATAACTGCTTGGCAACCGCGCTAGGCTCCTCATTGAAGAACTCAGAAAATAGTTTGACCAGCGCTCGGTAGACTGCCATGGCTGCTGCGCGATCTTCCTTGCAGGCGTGGTAACGCATCAGGCGACGGTAGGTGCTTTCATTGTACGCATCCACTTGCAGCGAACGCGAAGCCGCTTCAACGGCAAGGTCGAGCTTATCCATCGCCGCATAGAGATCAGCAATACGATTGAGTGCCCCTGTATATAAGGCTTGTAAGGCGGAACGTTCTTGAATCGCCCACCGTTCGAACCGTTCACTCGGCAAATAATCGCCCTGATAAATAGCCCGCGCTGCTTCATAATCTTGCAACGCTTCGGTGATCTCGCCGCGCCGTTCGTGGTGACGACCCTCGCTGACCAGCCGCCGCAATTGCTCCGCATCGATCTCGACGTTAGCCATTAGATTAAAGAGGTAGTTTGCGCCATTGCGTAGGATAAAATGAGAGTCATTTGGACGCGGGAGATCGGGTTCGAGAGACGTGCGAGCATTGCCGATGGTTGCACCGAGATTAGCATAGGCCGTCTTCGGATCGGTACCGGGCCACAAGCACTCCGTTAACTCGTCAACGGAGACATTCTCGCCGCGTCGGGCGATTAAGATCTGGATCAACCGTTCGGCATAGTTATCGCCAAAACTGGTGACCGCTTTGTCATCGCGCCAAATGTGAAATCCGCCCAATGTAGTTACCCGCAGCGCAGGCCCCATCACCATTTCGTGCAGCGAAGCAAGGAGTTCCTGTTCGTTGAACGCATCCTTATCAATGAAGCCTTTGATCGGATAGTTCATAAACAGCTTGGCAAGGTCGCCGCGTGTGACGTG
The DNA here is from genome assembly GCA_040007395.1 of Chloroflexota bacterium. GTDB lineage: Bacteria > Chloroflexota > Anaerolineae > Aggregatilineales > UBA2796 > DATGFK01. The sequence goes on along the minus strand of JBDTVG010000051.1, from coordinate 30,225 downwards.
TCCGCTGGCAACGATCACTTTTGTTTTGGGAGCCTGCGCGATAATATGGGCCAATAGAGGCCAGCCTTTGCCCTCCGTCATTGGCATTCCCCACTCGCCAATCATCAGATCCAGCAGGACAAAATGGAACGTCTCAAGACGCAGACGTTCCATGCCCTGTTCGTAATCGGGGGCAACTCGCCAGAAATAACCTTCTCGATCCATGAGGCTCGCCAAACGATGCTGCCATGCCAGATCGCCTTCCACAATCAATACACGCGACATTCCGGGGCGCGAACCAGCGGGCGGCGGCATTAGTCCGGTACTCAGCGGGCCAGTCATCCCGGTCGCAGAAAGCGGTCCGGTTAGCGCTAGGGGCGCGGAAATTGCAGGCGGCTCAAATTCTGCTTCGGCAAAATAACCGTCCTGTGTGGTCAGAACGCGGTTAACCAGTGCGGTAAATTGGGCGAGTTCCCAATTCTGCTTCTGGACAAGTGGCAGCGTTGCCGAAAGTTCAGGCGCGTTACGCAGCATCTCGCGACCCATCGAACCGCTCACCACGATCACGCGCATGTTGGGAAAATCGAAAGTCATTTTGGCAAGCAGTTCCAGACCGTTATGCCCCCCCTGATTGATGTGCTGGGTTTGAACTGTCCCGTCCAGAACGGGATCAACCAACGCCAATGCAAACGCCTGCTTTTGAAGTGCAAACATGGCTTCTTCGTAGTTCCGCGCCGTCTGGACTTCAAACTGCTCTTTAGGAAGCGCTTGCCGGAGAATACCCAGCCAGTCTTCATGACTTTCCACAATGAGAATATGTTGTTTATTGTTCATACATCACTTATACGCCCTTTATTTCCTGATCAGGCTATCCAATCCGTTGATGAGGTTATTGAGTCAGGATTAGCATGAACCGGAATAATTCTTTAATTTTAGCCTAAACAAAAGAATCTGGCTGAGAGGCAAGAAGGGATCGACGGAGCGTTGCCGCTGGATTTTACGAGACGCTGTGCGGATAAATGGCAACCTTGAGCAGTCGGAAAAGATAGCTCAATCCGCGTTATAATCCTCTAACCTTATGCTAGTATCACAAAAATTGCTAGCTTGATACCACGTAACGGCGATGTCCAAACCTAACCACGAACGCTATAGATCGACAGAGAGTCCCTCACGCGCTAGAATGACCTGTGTGAGCTTGCTGTTATTTTGTTTGGTCGCCCGCCCTCGAAAAACAAGATGATGATCGGCTTCATCTACCGCTTCCCACAGCGTTTCGTCGTTGGAAACCGGATCGTGGTGATAGAGCGCAAGGCACTTTACGCCTGCTCGGAAAGCCAGTTCCGCGCCCATCTTGGGGGTACTGTGACCCCAATCGCGTTTCTCATCGATAGCCTGCTGGAAGCTGTATTGCGCATCGAAGATGAGCATATCAGCATCGTGGAAGAATTCGACGTACCGTGATGTACTATCCTGATCCATCCGGTGATATTCACCGTCTGTCGCGTAGACAAGCACTTTTCCGTTGTAACTAAAGCGGTAGGCATACGCGCCGCCGGGATGCGAAAGTAGAGTCATCCTGACTTCCACGCCGCCAATCGTGACCGTTTCATCGGGATCAAGTAGATCCCAAGTGCGTGTCGCCCGCATATAATCTAGCGGAACGGGAAAATAAATCTCGCGCTGCTGATCCTCAAAACGCATTTTCAGATCTGGATAGGGGCTATGGAAATGAAACACGTTACCCGGCGCGTACATCGGATTGAACATCGTCAACCCTTGCACATGATCCCAGTGGGTGTGCGTCAGAAAAATATGCGCCATCCCCTGCCCCTTGCCAAAACTCTCTTTCATTAGCTCGTAACCGAGCATCCGCATCCCCGACCCGCAATCCAGAATGAGCAATTCGTTGCCAGCCCGGATCTCGATACAGGATGTATTACCGCCTGCCGTCGAAGCAATCGTTGGCGGCAGCCGTTCTACATAGCGATCCACTGCGTCGCGATCCGTGAGATCAACGCCGACAGCGTTGAGCAGAGCCGCCTTGATTTTGTCCTGTAGCTCACCCTCAGTCATGGGTGTGGGCATCGATCCCCGTGCGCCCCAAAATTTGACCTTCATCAGAGTCGTCCCCTTATGTCCGTGTAATCGAGCTTACGCTCGCATCTGAGTAACGAATTTCAATTCGAATTCAATTCAAAAGTGTAGCACAATGTCACTGTTTACACTTAAAGGGCACGATCGCCGATTCAACTCATCAAGGCACCGCTGGTAAGTCTTGCAGACCCAGTTCGGCGGGAGTGACCTCTTTGGATATATCATAGAAAACCGTGTATGGGCCAATCGCCTGCTGAGTATAGGTGATCGCTGCGCCCGTCATCTTTTGCGCGATGATCGCGTCGAGGGCGGGCAAGTTGACGGTAACAAAAACGTGCTGCTTCGCCTGTGCTACTTTGTCTGTATAAGCTGGATAGCGCTCTGTACTTGTGTAGACCAGTGAGGCTTTATAGGGAAGTTGCGGCGAAAGAATAATCGTCTCGTGCGATAAGAAAGCCAGCCGATAGCTTGCCCAATACGTTGCATAGCCATATTGCCCGCCATGCTCATGGAGAAAATCGATTACCTGCTGATCGTAGTCGTTCGTAAAATCGGTAGCCGGGTCAAATTGCGGAGTCAGGCCGGGAGGGATGGTTCGAAGTGCCAACCCTGTTCCTATGACGTTAGTTCCGATAAGGAGCATTATCAAGCCTAGCATCGCGCCCATCCAACGTGCCTGCAAACGCTGCGCGCCGAAGGCAAGCAAAATCGATAGCGGGATAATCATCGGCAGCAAGTAGCGTCCGGTTGCATCCACGCCAAAACTCGATCCCACGAAAATCATAATAATCCCAACGAGCATCCACCACATCAAGCTAGCGCGTCGGCTCGCCGCCACCAATAGCCCGACATACAGAATAATCAGCGGGATTACCCAGAGTGAAGCCCATAGATTGACGGCCCACGAATAGCGCACTCCGATGACCGCAGGCAGACCCAATAACAAGAATCCTAACAAGCGATCTTCCAACCCACCCCCGACAGGCTGAAAGCCGCCCGACAGGAAATGGATCGATTCCCAGTCATGGGTGAAGTTATATAGCCACCACGGAGCGCTAAAGACAAAGAAAGCCAACGCTGCGCCGCCCACTCGCGACCAGACAATGTGCCGCCACGAACGCAGCATCAAGATCGCTACTGGAAAGATATAGACCACAATCAGGTTATTCGTCCACCACCCCAAGCCAACCAAGCCACCAAGCACCAGCCAATGTTGCCACGAATTCCAACGTTCGCGGAGGCTTATCTCACAAGCGGTCAATAGCAGCAAATTACCGATGAGCAGCGTTTCACCGTAGCCGCCCAGTGAGATCGTGGTATAGAGCGCCACCAGCGGCGACGGCAGCGCCATCAACACTCCGACAATCGCGGCAACTGTGCGATTGTTGCTTAACCGCAACGCGATTAACATGGTCGTGCCAACTGTCAACAAATAGAGTGCAGACTGCACCAACCGAATACTCAACACCGACTCGCCAAAAACGCGAAACGACAGCGAGACAAGCAAGGCATCGAGACTGCCCATATAAGCTTGACCGTAAAAAAAGGTGGGGATTGGTTGACCCTGAAGGATATGACGAGCCATTAAGCCGATAATGGCTTCATCAGAGTGGAAGGAGACAGCATTGCTAGCAAGAATAACAAACCGCCACGTCGCAGCAAGTGCCAAAACAAGGAACCACCATAAATGTTGATTAACGAATTTTGATTGCACGCGGTTTGTCTATGTGGGCTAAAGATTTAAGGATTGGCAAATCACTCAAAGTGTCTCTCAATTGTAGCGCAGAATGCCCTAAAGGGAGGATTTGCCCTGCAAATCACAATAAATTGCGGGGCTTGCTCTTTCCAGTAGCGGCACATTGGACTAAAATCAGGATGCATATCACAATCTTTGAAGGGAACACAACAATGCCATTTACTCAGGAACATATGCGTACCAAGCGCGACAAAAAGATCCTCGTTGCGATGACTGAAAAAGCCCCGATCTGGCTGGTTAGCGAGGAATATCGCCCGCGTGAAGATGGCCTACTATTCAATTTGGTGTACGCCGATCCGGTAAGCGGTTGGGTCAACGAACGCTACAAGTACGATGCCTTCAATGACGTGCTGTATCATATGGGGCAGCGCCGCCTACAGGAAGAAGAAACGCTGGTCTATCAGGAGCAGGAGCCGTATATCTCCGCTGAAGTGGCGACTCGTGTTCCCAATGAACCCGCCTATCGGCCCAGCCCACCGCTGCCTGCAACCCCCGCACAATAAGCCTATTCAATAAGACGGGGCGGTACATAGGCCGTCCCCTACAATAAGTGCGCTAGGGACAAACCGATAAGGTTATCTGTAATCTTTGCCCTCGCACCTTTTTTGTAAATATGCCGTTGACCCCCAGCAAGGGCTATGATATACTGCGCACTATAGCAATCGAAGGATTGTTGCGCCATCCGTTTACGGAGGGATGGTCGAGTGGCTTATGGCGGCGGTCTTGAAAACCGTTGAGGCGTTATGCGTCTCCGGGGGTTCGAATCCCTCTCCCTCCGCCTTTACAACTTGAATAGCTTGCCATTGGGGGGGTGCCAGAGAGGCCGATTGGGGCTGCCTGCTAAGCAGTTTGTGGGGGTGACCCTACACGAGGGTTCGAATCCCTCCCCTCCCGCTTTTTGTTTTGTGTCGTGTAATAAAAGCGTGCCTCACGGAATCCAGAACGGTTGATAGTTATCGCCTTCATTGGTGAGTTTTTGCTCGTTTGTCCCATCCACATTAATGACATAAATCTGGGCATATTGATCATCACGATATGCATAAAACGCAATATATTTGCTATCGGCTGACCATGTGGGCATGTAATTTTGTCCGTGTACAGTGAGCTTGGTGGTATGAGAACCATCAGGACGCATTGTGTAGAGTTGTTGTAAACCAACTCCAACGAGTGATGAATAAGCAATCAGTTGACCGTCGGGCGACCATGAGGGCCAGCCCTCTGCGCCGTATGTAGTAAGCTGCACTTGATGAGAACCATCCGGGTCCATCACATAAATGGTACTTTTGCCATCCCTCGCAGCCTGAAAGAGAATATGTTTGCCATCGGGCGACCATGATGGGTATGCACCATCAGTCAGTTCTACGTGGTTGTGATCCCCCTTAGCATCGATAACGACTATCTTGGAAGAATTACCATCCCACCCAACTTGAACAGCAATGTGGCTATTATCAGGCGACCACGAAGGATATACCACATCTCCTATATCGGAAGCTGAAAAATCGACTGTGCCATCCGCATTGATTACATGAACTGTTGCGGGGCTACCACCGTCTGTATAAGTAATTTTCTTGCCATCGAGCGACCATTTTGGGGTACTGCTTGCCCAGTTCATTGGGCGGTTATTGTTATCTATCTGGTGCATATCGGTTCCATCGGCATTGATAATAAAAGGTCGAATGTCAGCAGTTAGCTTTCTACGCAAAAAGGCTATCTTTCCAGCTAGACTTTTTGTAGCAACGGGCAAAGGCGTGGGCGAGGATGTGGGAGTAATTGGCGCGATGCTGGTTCGCTCTGTCAAAGTTGCAGTGACTAAAACAACAATCTTTGTAGCCTGAATTGGTCGCGGCAATGTACGAATGCCCCAGATGAAAAACATAAGGAGCAGCGCCGCCGCGAGCAGAAATAGTGTTAGGCATGATGTGCGTGAGAGACCTAACCCGGAACGGGGATAGCCTTTGGGTTTTTCTTTTGGGTTGCCTGTTGGTTGCATTAATATAACCTCTAGATACGATGGAGTTATATGCTGTGTTGCAGGCAGATTATATATTGCGATTCAGGGTAACCAAACGGGCATATAGTCATCTCTATCTTGATTAGTAAGTTGCCACTTCTGTGTTCCATCAACTTTAATGACAAAAATATGCGAGTATTCATCACAAAAATGTTACTTGAGTCTTGTAATAAAATATGCCGACCATTGGGCGACCATGAAGGATACGCACCTTCTGCAAGTTTAGCAGACGTGGCGGTATTCAAGTGGCAGCGGAAAATCCGATAACCTAAATGAGTTCGCTTCTGATAGTGGCGGGTGGTGGTTGACTGACAACAGGGGGCAGTTCATCGATTCAGCTTTCTTTTGAATTGAGGGGGAAAGCATACCTGATGAATCTGCCGTCGAGCCAATCTGCGTTCTGAAATCTGACGTATCCTAATATAATTGGCGCACCCTATGGGCATCCTGCGTGATTATCGATGTCAAGCCGCTTAACGGCTGACGATGAAATTTCCGCATGATACGGGATACTACCGCTATGCAAATCGTCAAGGCAGGAGCCGTTTAGGTACTATCCGATTGGCAGCACGCCACCATCTAAACCCTTCACCGTAGACAACGCCGCACGCCAACCCACGGAATTCACTCATGATGCGCACAGCGCGGACTATCGCGTTGTCATCGTTTGGCGGAAGGACGAAATCCGCATCGTATCTGGGTCCGGGCATGTGCTGGCTAACGTGTTGGAGCAGCATATTGGTTTTGATGTCCCACACGTCGCTGATGTCCACATAATCTTCCGGCATAAAATCGATGCCGAATTCAGGATCCATAAACGCGACAGGCACAGGCTTGCGAATCGGTGGCAGTGAAGAACGGTAGTTACTGGTGCGGGCGGTTTGCGCTGCGTCCATCACCAGTTGACTGGTTGCAGTATGATCGGGGTGGTAGTCTGCCGGGGGATGTGTGATGATCACGTCGGGGGTGCTGCTGCGAATCACCTCGACAAATTTGAAGCGCGTCGGCTCATCAACAACCAACTCTCCATCAGGAATTGCCATCCATGCCAGTTCCGCCCCAATCAGATCGGCGGAAGCCTGTGCCTCTCCCTTGCGAATCTGTGCAATCTGCTCAGGATCGCCCATCGGCCTACCACGTCCATCGGTGACCACACACATCACAACATGGTGTCCGGCGCGGCTGTACAGCGCCAGTGTCCCACCGCAGAACGCTTCGAGATCATCCCCATGTGCGCCAATTGCCAACACATTCATCTTTTCATCCTTATTCAGATTGAATATCGAGCGCATCTCGCAGCGCATCGCCCAACAAATTAAACCCAAAAACAGCGATCAGAATTGCCAACCCCGGATAAAAGGCCATCCACGGAGCCGCTATCAGGAACTGCCGACTATCGTTTAACATGCGGCCCCAGCTCGCAGAGTTGCGATCCGCACTGCCAAGCCCCAGAAAACTCAGCGCGGCCTCTTGCAGAATCACATTGGCAACACCAAGTGTCGTAAACACAATGAGTGGTGTCAGGATGTTCGGCAAAATATGGCGGCGCATAATGCGAATGCTGTTTGCGCCGATCAACCGGGCGGCGGAAACATACTCGGTTTCGCGCACCGAAAGTACTTGGCTGCGGACAAGACGCGCTACCGCAGGCCAGATAGTCAGGGTCAGCGCGACGATCAGCTTATCGTCGCCTGTACCTAACGCTGCCGCCAGCGCGATGGCAATAATCAACAGCGGGAAAGCCATGAATATATCCACAATCCGCATCAGGATAGTGTCCAACCAACCGCCGAAATAGCCCGTGATTAGCCCGATGAACACACCCAGCGCCAGACCGGAACTTTCGGACAGCAGCGCGATCTTCAGCGAGATTCGCGCCCCGAAGATCGCCCTGCTCAAGATGTCACGGCCTGCGTCATCGGTGCCGAAGGGATGCGCGCCTGATGGCTGCTTGACATACAGATTGGTAATGTCACCCTTCAACGGATCGTAAGGGGCTATTGCTGGCGCAAACACCGCACACAATAATGTGCCAAGGACGATGCACACGCCAACCACACCGAGCGGAGAACGCAGCACCCGGCGCAGCGTCTTGTTTACCGCGCGGCTATCTCTGGTCGGTGCGAGGTTTGTAACTATAGGCTGTGATGATTTTTGTGTCATCGCGGTTAATGGTATTGAATTCGAGGATCGACGAGCGGGTAGATAAGGTCGATCACAAGGTTGATACCAGCATACAGCAGTGCAAAAACGATGATCAGCCCTTGCAGCAGCGTATAATCGCGGGTGTTAACTGCCTGTACTAGCAACCGTCCCATCCCTGGATAACTAAACACCACCTCGACCAGCAGTGCGCCGCTCAATAGATTTGCCAGACTGTTGCCGCCTACCGTTAGAATGGGCAGAAACGCGTTGCGAAAGGCATGTCGCCACACAATCACCCGCGATCTCAGCCCTTTGCCTTTGGCGGTACGCACGTAATCCTGATTCAATTGGTCCAGCATCACCGAGCGCGTCATGCGGGTAAGCAGCGCTAGGGTACCGCCACACAAGGCAATGGATGGCATGATCAGGTGGTTATCAAAGCCCGCGCCGCTGATCGGCAGCCAACGGTGCTGCACACTGAACACAATCTGCATTTGTACCCCAAGCCAGAAAACTGGGATCGAAACGCCAATCAGTGAGATCAAGCGCGAGATATTGTCCCAGATCGAGTCTTTGTAGAGTGCCGAGAGAATTCCGAGCGGGATGCCAATCGAGACGGAGAGGAGCATTGCCGAGAGTGCCAGTACAATCGTTGGCCCAAACGCTTGCCCAATCATGACGGTAATCGGCTGCTTGGTGAGATAGCTGCGGCCCAGGTCGCCTTGTAAGGTGCTGCGCAGAAACGTTACGTACTGGTTTAGCACGGGCGCATCAAGGTCCATCGCACGGCGCACATCTGCCAGCGCCTGCGGATCATCACGGAAGCCCACCAGAAAGGTTGCTGGGTCACCGGGAAGGACACGCATCAGGATGAACGCCAGCGTATAGATGCCAAAGATTGTGGGTATCAGTTGAACGACACGACTCAATAAATAACGAGGCATGTATTTTTCTCGAAACTAGCAGGGATGGGCAACGCTGCCCATCCCTGTAAATCAGGCACAGAGTCTACTGAGTGACCTTAATTCGCGCAAACTGAATGAGAGAGTTGTTGTCAACAACAATGCCCGTCAAACGAGGATTGACAAGCACGGTGCGGGTACCGTGGTAAATTGGGATGATCACACCAATATCAACCGCCATCTTTTCGGCCTGACGGTAGATCGCGTCACGCTCGGCACCCAGCGGCATCGCGGAGCCTTGATCGAGCAGCTTCTTGACGGCATCGGCACCTTCATACGAATCGTAGCCGCACTTTTGCAGCGATCCACTGCCGCGCCATATCTGCGGGCTGAAGTCATCAGCATCGGCGTAGTCCTGCGAGAAGTTGATCGTCGCTAGCTGGAACTTGCACTCGCCGCGATCTTTGTCGTAGAGCGATTTTTCGGTGCTGTTGATCTTCACGCGGATTCCGGCTTCGGCGGCTTCCTGCTGGATAGCGTTGAGCACGCGCAGTTCTGTCTCAACCTGCCCAGTGCGAATCTCAATGTCTACGCCATCCTTGTAGCCTGCCTTTTCGAGCAACGACTTTGCCTTTGCAATATCGCGCGTGAATGGTTTATAGGCTGGATCGAAGGCGGATAGGCCGGGCGGGAACAAGCCCTGTGCAGGCGTTCCCTGACTCGCCAAGACAGTCTGGATAATTGCGTCACGGTCAATCGAAGTTGCCAGCGCCTGACGAACTTCTGCTTTGCCCAGAACTGGGTCTTTCATGTTAACGCGCAGGAAGAACGTGGACAGGATCGGGATGCTGACAAGCTGCTTCGACAGCGTTTCATCACCCTTGAGCCGTGCAATATCCGGTTCAGGGACAACCGCTACATCGGTATTGCCTGCTTGGAACTCAAGTACCTGCTGTGAGGCACCGGGAGACGTGCGCATGATTGCAGTCTTAACGGCAGGTGCGGCGCCCCAGTAATCCTCATTGGCTTCTAGCGTCAGGGAAGTTTGGCGTACCCACTCCTTGAGCTTGTAAGGGCCAGTGCCTACCGGCTTTTGCTCAAAATCGGCGGCTTCGGCAGACTCCTTGGCAACGATGAAGCCACCCGGCATCGTCAACTGCTGAAGGAATGATCCAGTCGGCGCGGTCAGAGTAATTTCAACGGTCTGTGGATCGATCACCTTAACACCTTCAAGTGATGTTGCGTTGGTATTTTTGTCGCGCATCGCGCTGAAGCCCTTGACATTATTGAGCATCAGGCTGGTATAGGATGTGCCAGTCTTGGGATTGCCGAGACGTTCCAGCGAGTACTTCACGTCATCAGCGGTAAACGCTCGACCATTGTGGAACTTTACATCCTTGCGTAACTTAAACGTGTAGACCAGACCGTCGGGGGAAACAGTCCAGCTTTCGGCGAGCTGCGGCAAGGGCTGAAGAGTCTTTGGATCGTAGGTAACCAGCCCTTCATAAATGTTAAAGAGAGCTTGGAATTCATCGACGGTGCTTGCGGCCTGCGGGTCTAGGGTGTTGGGTTCCCCTTCAATGAAGAAAGTCGTTACTGTTGTGGCTGGCGCACTCTGCGCATTGACCGAGAGTGGTATAAATATGCTCGCAACGAGTAGAGCTAGAAACAATCGTGATAGTCGTTTCATCATTCCTCCTAGAGTGAACGTAGCATGGTGAAGTTTATATCATTTCGGCGCAGAGGGGATCAATTCTTGAAAGCAAGAACCCAATAAGCATACAATTGTTCTGTTGGTAAAATATTTGATTGTTGTGATCTTGCTGTATTGATGCGTATTGTCTTGGTTGATCTGAACTGTCCTTATCGGTAATGGGAAGGCGCGTTGGTATGAAATTAACGGTGATCGGTGGTTGTATCCGCTTGCCAATCAGCTTGTCAACGACTTTTTGGAGGCTCATCACGACATTGTAGGGACATGGAACTGAAACCCAACTACGACATTCTGATACTGGGCAAGTATTTTTGCGACATCATTTTCACCGGATTGTCCGAATTCCCGAAACTTGGCACTGAGGTTTACGCCACTCGCTGTCCTAGCCGAAATGGTCTATCTGTTGTGGCTTCTGCCATAATAGCCTGCCGAAATATCGATACGTGCGGATAAAGGAAACTTGCGATGCGACGGGTCAAACGAGCAGTCGTGAGCATTAGACCCAAACAACCCTCTATGGACTGGGCAAATTCACTCGACACTGGGATAAAGGCGCAGGAAGTGGAGGATGGAAAAGGTGGGCAAAAGAGGCTAAATTAGAGAATAGTGTACTCCGCCGATTGTAAGAGGTCAAGAAGCTGATGCCGGTTTCGCAAGTGCTAGGGATGAGGTTCGTGGAGCAGCGACGGCAGTGCAATAAAACGGGATTGGCAGAGCGCACGGCTACGGGCAGAGAAGCGCCGACGAACATGGCGGATACGGGGCGCGGACAGTTGCGCGCAATGCCGTAGCGAAGGGGAGCAGAAGCCATTTCGAGCAGCCGGGGAAGGTGCTGGCATGGCGGCATTACAAGCGGCAAGAAGGGCGGCACAAGGTCTATGGCAGCGAGGGCGTGTTTTGCCCGAATCGCGACTGTACCTATTATCAAGTGAGCGCTGCGCGGCTGCACGCGCTCGTGCATGACGGGTAGCGAGGGAAACACAAGACTATCCCCTATTGGCGTTGTCAGGTGTGTGGCAAACGTTTTAGTAGACGGCGCAATACGCCCCTGTATTATCTGAAGACACCTGAGGAGCGGGTAGCCGAGGTATTGAGCGCGCTGACCGAAGGGGTCGATGAGTCGTATCAATCCGCATTTTTCGCTACCAGGAAAGTACCATCACGCGCTGGTTGATACGTGCCGCAGACCACAGTGAGCGGTTACACAAGGCGTATCTACGCGATCTCGTCGCGGCTCATGTGCAGATGGATGCACTGGTCACAAAAGCCCGCAGCCATGCCGAGCGCGTCTTTGTGTGGACGGCGGTGGATGTGCACACCAAACTGTTCGCCGCGGCCCATATTGGCGTTGAACATGTGCTGGCTGGCGTGAAACGCTGTCACATTGTCAAAGACTTGTTGCGCAACACCAAGCTCGGCTTTTCCGACAGAGTCATGAAGGTGGCTTGTGCTTTGCATAATCTGTGCGTTTACTTTCGCCATCCTATGCCTACCTTAACTCTTGTCGCGGTAGCATCTTTCTATTATTTCGAATAATGTCTATTATCAATTGAAGCTATGATATACTCAATAAGCTTTTTGCAACATCGTTAAATCTATATCACGGAAATATAATGGCAGTAACGCAACTTGAAACGCCTACCTTTGGAAGCCGCGTTGGGAATATTTGGAAGCGCTTAACTGAGCCGCCAGCCTCCGTTAAAGATATTGAGCAGCGCCGCCGTATGCAATTGCTTTCCGTGTTGCTGATAGGGATTATCCCCGTCGCAATTTTGGCAGGTGTGACTGTACCGTTTATCGCTCATCCAGATGCGCCATGGAAGTCGCCCGTTTTCCTCGCCGCTTTTTTCGCTGTCTTTATATTCCTTATCGCCTTTGGTTTGAACCGCTCAGGGCGCTACAGTCTGGCTGCCGGACTGATGATCTTGCCGTTTTTTGTCTCACCCTACTATGCAGTTATCAGGGAAGAGGGCCAAGCGGGGAGCAATCGACCCTTTATGGGTATCCTCGGTGCGGCTGTACTACTGACCAGCATTCTATTTCCTGAACGTCGCAAGCTGATCATCGCCTTTATTGTGGGTCTTATTTCCACCTTAATATTCCCTCTGTTTTTACCAGTGCAAGACTTTTCACTCGTTCTGGCTCCGCTGGTTACTTTTCTCGCCATCACTGTGTTGACCGTGCTGTATGACGATCATCGCACCAAGCTAGAGATTGACCGTCAACAAGAATTATCCGCATCATTGCGCCGCAGCGAAGAAGCAAACGCGGCTTTGATCAAGGCCAACTCAGTGGCAAAAGAAGCCACGCGCTTGAAGTCTGAATTTATGGCAACGATGTCTCACGAATTACGCACACCGTTAAATGCTACCCTTGGTTTCAGCGGCGTACTGTTAGAGGGTATGAGCGGCGAATTTGACGATGCCACCCGACATATGATCGAACGCATCGAGTCGAACTCCAAGCGGCTGCTATCGCTGATCAACGACATTTTGGACATTGCTAAAATTGAGGCAGGACGCTTTGAAATCGTGTCTTCGCCTATTGCTCCCCAGAAACTTGTCGACTCTTGGCGATCTCAGATGAGTGTTTTGGCTGAACGCAAGGGCTTGACCTTTGATGTTGAGCTTGACCCGAACTTGCCAAACCAGCTATACGGCGATCCTGAACGCATCTCACAGGTTGCCATCAACTTACTCTCGAACGCCTTTAAGTTCACCGATAAAGGCGGCGTGAAACTGTCGTTGAAAAAAGCTAATGCGACTTGGTTGATCGAAGTAACCGATACGGGTATGGGGATTCCGCCTCACGCGCTAAACTACATTTTCGACGAGTTTCGCCAATTGGACGGCTCTTCGCGGCGATCCTATGGCGGTACAGGCTTGGGACTTGCTATTGTCCGAAACCTATCCTTGATGATGGGCGGCAATGTTCGCGTGACGAGTGTTCTCGGTCAGGGTAGCACTTTTATCATCACACTGCCCTTACAAATGTCGATTGAACCGCAGGCTATCTAAAAGCCTATTGTGCGCCTTTGAACTTTGCGTCTGCGCAATTGGTATAGGATTTCGGCTAACAAAGGTCAAGCGTCCTTAAAACACGTAGCTAAATATGTTTCGTGCTCCGAAGTGAACCTAAGAAAATCAACAAGGGTTCATCACAGGCGCTAGAAGCGTTTAACTAGAGGAATAGAAAAATGACTCTCTCTCGTAAGATTCTTCAGGGTTGGAATGTACTCGCTATTGATGATGAACCGGATAGTTTGGAAGTAATTGCGCTGGTGCTTACCTACTACGGAGCCAATGTCATCCGCGCGAGCAATGGTCAAGAAGGTCTGGATGCGGTCAAAGTGCAGCGACCCAAGCTCATTATCTCCGACATCTCGATGCCCATTGCCGATGGCTGGATGTTGATCTATGAGTTGCGGAAAAATCGTGCTACGATGGATATACCAGTCATCGCTTTGACGGCTCACGCCATGGCAGGCGACCGTGAACGGGCTATCGCGGCGGGGTTTCACAACTATCTGACCAAGCCGTTGACACCCGCGACATTTTTAAGTGATCTGCTGCGTTTATTAGTAGACCTTCCAGAGTTCACGGATCTGATACAGGATCAACCGAATGACTAATCGACGAATTCTTGTAGTAGAAGATGATATGGATGGTCGGGAAGTTGTACAGCACATCTTGCGGTACCACAATATCCCCGCGGACATCGTGTCTGACGGCGAAGCCGCTATTGAACAATTGGTGCTTCAAGACTATGCAGCGGCGATTATCGATCTATCATTGCCTAAAATTGATGGCTGGACTCTACTATCAACCATCCGAAGTGATCCTAAAACCGCTAAGATGCCCTGTGTAGCTGTGACGGCTTTTCACTCGGCAGAAGTAGCGATCAAGGCTATTGAAGCAGGGTTCGTTGCGTATTTTCCCAAGCCGCTTGACCCAACATCGTTTGTCCGCGAATTAGAGCGTGTCCTTGCGTAGATGGCAGCGCTGCTAGGGCTATGACTCATATTTCGCTGAGTTTGACAGGGCGATTTTCCTGATAGGATTTGCGGGCGGCAAGACCCATCACGACAGCGATCCGCCCATCTTCGCCTGTGACGGGTGTTAGTGTCTCGTCCTGCACGGCGGTGATAAAGCTCCGCATTTCGATAACAAACGACTCTGTGTAACGCTGCATGAAGAAATAGAGCGGTTTCGCAGCGTGAACCCCCTCAGCATCGCTAACAACGGCGGTATGCGGCGCATTGTTGGAAACGACTACAGCACCTTTCGAGCCGAACACTTCGACGCGCTGATCGTAGCCGTAGACCGCTTTTCGACTGTTATCAATCGTGCCGATTGCGCCGTTAGCGAATTTGATAGTGATGACAGCAGTATCAATATCGCCTGCCTCACCAATGCGCGGATCAACTAGCACTGCGCCAGCCGCATAGATCTCCACCGCTTCGCTGCCTGCCAAATAACGTGCCATGTCGAAATCGTGGATTGTCATATCCAGAAACAAGCCACCCGACCCCTTGACATACTCAATGGGCGGTGGCTCAGGGTCGCGGCTGGTAATCCGCAACAAGTGGACATTGCCCAGTGTCCCTTCTGCTACCATTTGCTGCACGCGATGGAAGTTCGGATCGAAGCGACGGTTAAAACCAACTTGCAGCTTTACACCTGCTGTCTTTACTGACGCTAATGCCTCATCAATCTTTTCCAGCGTAAGGTCAATCGGTTTTTCGCAAAAAATCTGTTTTTGCGCGGCGGCTGATTCTTGTATAAGCTGAGCGTGTGTGGCAGTCGATGAACAGATAATCACCGCATCAATCGCCGTATTTTCGAGGATCTGGCGGTAATCATCGGTAATTGTTGGGATCTTTAAACGCTCTCCGAGGGCTTGCGCCGCCGCCAGATTGAGATCGGCAATGGCAAGGATCTCGGCCTCTGGAATGCGGTAGGCGAGATGTTCGGCGTGAACCTGACCAATACGCCCCGCCCCGATGATGCCGACATGAACCGACTTTGACATTTGCAGAGTCTCCTTATGGATAGTGTGATGAGCACGTTTCAAAAGTTCCGTGCATGGAACAGTAAGTAATTGTTTGTCTATTATAACGATTCTCTTTGCCTGCATTGGCATATGAGATTCGGTTTTACACGGAATTACTAGGCGACATAAGTCATCAAGCGCGCTTGATGACTTTCCTGTTTATTCATCAAGGTTATAATCAATATCAAACTATTCAACGTTACCATCGTTACCTATCATGAGCTTTCGTGAATCTCCTGTTTGTTTTACGTTGAAAAGGGTTGCTCAAAATTAGCGACTCAGGCATACTATAGCGATAAATTCCCAGACCTATTCCTTTACAAGCGCAGGTATTACATTGGCTCATATTTTTGTCAGTTACAGCCGTACCGATGAAGACTTTGCCAGGAAATTAGCTGAGGCGCTCTCCGAACTGGGGGCAGACATCTGGATCGATGTGGATGACATCCCCGTTGGTCTGAACTGGAGTACTGCGATTCAGGAAGGGCTGGATCGCTCGGAACTTATGATTTTAATTATTTCGCCAGAATCGATGGCCTCCACACAGGTTGCCAAAGAATGGCAGTTCTACCTTGACGAAGCCAAACCCATCCTCCCAGTCGTGCTACGGTCGGCGCATATCCACTATCAGATCAATCCACTGCAACGTATCGACTTTGAAAAAACAGACTTTCCAAGAGCCTTTATCCGGCTTCAGACTGCACTGAAACGCAACGGGGTTGTGCTGAAAAACAGCGGTAATATCCCGGATACGCTTGAGCAAACACGCCCCGATCCGATGGCCTTGACTCCACCGCCACCTGTGCAGGCCGCACCGCCTCCGAACCGCACACCGCTGATTATCGGCGTTATTGTGGCCGTTATCGTGATTCTTGGCGCAGCCGTTGCCCTGCTGGGTAGTGCAGCTAATCGTCCGACCCCAACTGCAACCGAGGCAGTTGCACTAGCCGCGACTTCAACGGCAACGCCAACAAGTGTCGCTACCGCAGTCGTTACCAACTCGGCAACGCCAACCGTGCCCCCCACCCTAGAAGCAGGTGCGCCCCGTACCGACGGTAGAGGAGTGGAGCAGGTGTTGGTACAACAAGGCTGCTTCCTGATGGGCAGTGATCCCAACGTGGATAAAAGCAGCATCGGCTACGAAATACCACAGCATGATGTTTGTCTCACGAAAGACTACTGGATCGACAAAACCGAAGTTACTAACGCTGAGTATCAGCGTTTTATTGACGACGGTGGTTACACGACACGGGATTATTGGTCAGAGGCAGGCTGGGCTTGGCTGCAATCGCAAAGCCCTAAAGCGCCTCAGAACTATGCAGGCACTACTGAGCCGCAACAGCCGCGTGTTGGGGTATCGTGGTACGAGGCTGAAGCCTATGCCAAATGGCGCGGCGGTAGGCTTCCGACCGAAGCCGAGTGGGAATATGCAGCGCGTGGTCCCAACGCAACCATATATCCTTGGGGTGACATCTGGGATAGCAGCAAAGCCAATGCTAGTACCTCTGGCCCAACCTCCCCAGTAGGCAGCTATGAGGGCGGTGTAAGCTGGGTGGGAGCTTACGATATGGCGGGTAATGCTTGGGAATGGACCAAGGACTGGTTCGGCGCAACTTACTATCAACAAAAAGTGCAAGATGATCCCACCGGCCCAACCAGTGGGGATCTTGGCAATCGCACTTTACGCGGCGGTTCGTGGGCCTACCGACCAAGCTTCGCCCGCTCGGCCTTTCGAAACCAGAAACCGCCTGCAACTCGTACCAACGACATCGGTTTTCGGGTAGCATCTTCCGAAGCTTTTTAAGTTAAAATAGGCCCAATGGGCGATCTTGATGAACAATAGAGAGATAATCACAGCGTGCCACACCTGTTCCTATCCTACGCGCATACTGATAAGGAACGGGTGTTTCCGTTCCATGCCGAATTGGAAAATATAAGCGGTCATTATATCTGGATCGACAAAGAAGAACTGAGCGGCGGCATCGAGTGGGAACACTCGATCCAATTGGGTATCAAAGACAGCTATGGTGTGATCTTCACCATCACGGAGTCGTTTTTTACGCGGCCTTTTATCCTGCACAAGGAAATCCCGTGGGCTTTGGATCGCTTCAAAGAAGCACTAGAAAACCGCGAACGGCGGGTGTTTCTTGTTATGCTCGATCACGTTTCGGTTGAGACACTGGAAACACTGCCCGACGCAGATCGCGATCAAGCATTGGCGATGTACGAAGCGGTCAACAAGTTTCAGTACATAGACGGCACAGATGGCAATTTTGCCCGCGTTGCTGCCCAACTCAAACCGCTGCTACCCGACCCCGTTGCTGGTGGTCATCAGTTCATTGTCAATTGGCCTCGGCTGGCGACCTTTCAGGGACGCGGCACATTACTCAAGACTCTACACGAACGGCTCAAACGTCAGGGTGGGAAAGTAAGTGTCCATGCTGGCATCTATGGGATGGGCGGTGTCGGCAAGACTCAACTTGCCGTCGAGTATGCACACCGCTATCGTTTCCATTACCCGGCAGGCGTTTACTGGGTCAATGGTGCACGCGACTGGAAACAGGAAATCGCTGACATCGGGGATCGGTTGCAGCTTGCCCCTGCCGACTCTAACGCGCCGGATCGGGCGGGGCAGATGGCAGCCGCCTTCAACGGCTATTTGCGGGAACAGTCCGGCAATGCGTTGGTCGTGGTCGATAACGTGGAGAATCCGGCAGACACCGCTCGTCGCGAAATTGGGCCTGCTGGGTTAAAGCTCACGGAACTTTCGGCGCGACTGCTCATTACCACGCGCCGTGCCGATCTGCCGCAAGATTTTGCTGCCCTGTCGGTTGCGACTCTTAACGATGAGCCAGAAGCGGCCTACGCGATTTTGCAGGAAGCCCGCCCGACTGAAACAGACAGAGTCGGACTGGAAGATATTTGCCGTACATTGGGCTATCTTCCGCTGGCGCTGGGGCTGGCAGCAGCAGCATTGAAGAAACGCCCGACTCTGACTCCGGCGAAGTTCTTGCAACATCTCCGCGAAAAAGGCATTGACAGTGTTGCCCAGACGGTCAAGCTGCAACATGGCGATCTCAATGTGCCGGACTACTATGATTTTTCGCTGCGCGTGATGCTGGATTGGCATTGGGATCAATTGCAGAGTGATGATGCACGCTCCATGATTGGGTTGGCGGCAGCCTACAGCGAAGCCGCCGTGATCCCCCTAACACGGCTGCGGCTCCTAGCAAATCTGCCGGACGATCCCGACTCACTGGATCAACCCTTTGCGGAAGCGTTGGACGAACTGCGTCGGGCGAATCTGGTGGAAGACGCGGGCGAAAGTGGTTTGCGTTTGCATACGTTGGTACGTGAGTATATTCGCACCAAGATCCCTGATTACGCGGATCGGTTGGGAGAGGGTGCGTGGTTTCTGGTTAGTGCCTACCGTGAGCCTGACATATTGGTACAAGAAGTAGCGGCACGCGGCTTTGGGGCGCTGCTGGCAGACTTGCGCGAGACTCGTGCGACGCTGATTGCTGATGCTCCGGTACTGCCTGCACTGCTACCACTTTTACAGTTGGAGCGCCTATTCGATTGGGAAGCCTATCATCTTAACCAGCCGTCGCTACTGGCATGGCTCACGGTTGAAGAACGGAACAGCGAGGCATGGTGGCAGGCGGAGAGCATCTACCTGATTCAACATATCCGTGAACGCGCCCACCATCAGAGCGATGATGCGCTGCGCGATGCTTGTGACGAATGGTTGGCGGCACATGCTGACTATTATTTTCGAACCGAAGATGCCTATCGCTTCCCGAACGATCCAGCGTTGGTACGTGTTTTTGCTGGACATACGGCGTGGATCACTGCGGTAGCGATCTCGGCAGACGGACGGTTTGCGCTATCCGCTTCTAATGACAAATCGCTGCGCCTGTGGGATGTATCGGCAGGCGTGGAACTTCGATATTTTGAGGGACACAAAAAGGCGATCCTAGCCGCCACGCTCACGCCTGACGGAAAATATGCGCTGTCGGCAGATAGTACGCTGCATCTTTGGGATACGGCAACCGGTAGCGAACTCTGGCGGGTCGAGGGACGGATACTTTCTATGGAAGTATTTGCACTGGCGACGGATGGACGGATTTTGCTAACGGGCGAACGAAATGGCCTGCTGCGCCAATGGGATATAGCAACTGGTGCAGAGTTGGGGCATTGGGAAGGCCATAAGAACAGCGTGACATCCATCGTTATTGCCGACGACGGGCGCTTGGCACTGACTGGATCGCGTGACCGAACCCTGCGGCTGTGGGATATAGAGTCGGGCGCGGAACTTCGACGCTTCGAGAGTCAGCAGTCGTGGGTTAACGCAGTAGCGCTAACGCCTGATGGACGTTTTGCTCTCTCTGGTGCAGAAGATGGCTCACTGATTTTGTGGGATACAACCACTGGGGCAGAAATTCGTCGCTTTGAGGGACACCATGATGCAGTGTTGGCAGTGGCGCTCACTGCCGATGGACGCTTTGCCGTTTCTGCTGGACGCGATATTACGCTGCGACTATGGGATACCGCTACAGGTCAGGAGATTCGGCGCTTCAAGGCGCACACGGGCGGTATCGAGTCGCTCGCGGTCACAGCGAATGGGCGATTTGTCGTGACAGGCGCACGTGACAAGAGTCTGCGCTTATGGGATCTCCAGACAGGCACGAAAATGCCCCCAGTGGAAGGTCATAATGGGCCAGTTCATGCGTTAGCAGTCACTGCCGACGGACGATTTGGACTCTCCGCTGGACGCGATACTCGGCTGCGCTTGTGGGATGTGGGGGCGGGTAAAGTCGTGAAACGTCTTGAAGGCCACACCAAACGCGTTAACGCTGTCGCACTGACGCGGGAAGGGCGGTTTGCCTTTTCGGGCGCAGAAGATGATACGTTGCGAATGTGGGATGTTGCGAGTGGGCAGGAGATCCGCCAATTTGTAGGACATAATGGCCCTGTGTGTACCTTAGCCGTAACGCGGGACGGACGCTTGTTACTGACAGGGGGACGTGACAAGACGATTCGCTTGTGGGATGTCACTAGCGGACAAGAGATCCGCCAATTTGTAGCGCACGAGGGTGTTGTCCGTGTGGTGGTGCTAACCTCCGACGAACGTTACGCACTTTCCGGCGGCCCCGATAAAAATTTGCGGATGTGGGATTTGGAGACTGGCGAGGAAGTCCGTCCCTTCAAGCGGCACAACGGCGGCATTACGGCGCTGTCGCTGACCGCCGATGACCACTTTGCGCTATCTGGTGCAGAGGAACGATCCGTGCGTCTGTGGGATATTACGACTGGACAGGAAGTCCAACGCTTCAAAGGACACACAGATGGCGTTTCCACCGCAGCGATTACCCCTGACGGGCGCTATGCGTTTTCCGGCTCGTGGGATGGCACGCTACGCGTGTGGGAGGTCGCCACGACGAGATTACTAGCAGTGCTGCGGCTAGAAGCTCGTCCACTGGCGCTATGCTTTTTACCGGGCGAACCCTTGCGGCTTTTTATGGCGGATAACGCGGGCAAGGTTCGCACCCTGCAAGTGATTATGCGGCAATAGGCTGTGATCAATAGAGAAATGGGATTAACTTGCGAACCCGTTGGCGATAGCTAGCATAGTCGGGATACTGTTGCATCAACCAGATTTCCTCACGCTGCGCCTTGCGATCAAAGAATACGCCGAGCAAAACACTTAGAATTAGCGCCGGAGTGTTCGCGGTTAGCAGTGACCAACCCAATACCGCTAGCAGTACACCACCATACATCGGGTGGCGGACAATCCCGTAAACGCCGTGTTGGGTGAGCGTGCCGTCGGCTTTAGGACGCGGGAAAATAGTTAGGCTGCTGCCCAAATTGGTAGCACTCCACAGGATTAGCAGTAGGCCACTAATGCCAAGAATCACGCCGACGATCAGCCCCGGCAGCTTCAACGACTCCGACCAGACTAGCACATTACTCAGCAGCAGCGGCGACAAGGCAATCGCAGCGAGAAACACCAACTGGATCAATACCCATATTTCGCCACGCCCCGACTCTTTTTTGTCAGACTTGTTTGTCATCGTATGTACTCCTTTACATTAGCTGCTTGCGTTTAGACTCCTGTTCACCAGTTCAGCAAGTTCTGCCGGATCGGAAAGGCGCACGATCACTTCCGGCGTTTTGTGCCAGTGGGCGCAGCGTTGCAGAACTTGTACCAGATCAACGATTAGATCATCGGTGATCGCGATACCCGGTTCCAGATGCAACGCCTTAACCTCGAACAGTTTGTCTTTGCGATGGGCTTTCGCGTCTAGCCGTCCGATCAAGGCGTTACGGCGTAGAATAGGTAGGGTGAAATAGCCATAACGACGTTTGGGTGCGGGCGTGTAACATTCGATCTTGTAGTCAAAGTTGAACATGGTCTTAGCACGAGTGCGATCCCAGACTAGCGGATCGAAGGGCGACAGCAAAGTTACCTGATTGGCCCGTACTTTGCCAGTGTTAACGGCTTTCGCCAATGCCAGATTATCGCGATGAATATAAGCGGGTACGCTCCATCCCTTGACCTCGGCACGGGTGAGAATCCCTTCATCGTTGAGTGCTTCGAGCAGCGGAATCGTTTCGCGTTTCGGGGTGCGGAAGTAGTCAGGAACCCATGCGGCGGTAGTTATCCCTAACGCTTTGACTGCTTTGGTCGTCAAGGTCCGCAGTACAACCTCATAGGAAGGTGCATCGTCATCGTTCCACGTTGGCAGCACCGATTCGCGTAGTGCATAGTGCCGCTGAAAGTTATGACGCTTGGCGGTCATCAATGTTCCCATATTGTGCAAATGTTCGAGCGCCTGCTTTTCTTCTTTCCAGTCCCACCAACCGCTGGCCTTACCGCTGGTACGCTCGAAATCCGCCGAACGCACTGTCCCTTTTTCACGCACCTGCGCCAGAACCTTGTCGACCAGTTCTGGATGTTCAGCCACCCATGTAATACTGTTTCCCCATCCCTTGCGCTGATCAAGCATCATACGCCGCGACAGTGGATAGTCCTCAATCGGCAGCCAGCACGCGACATGCGACCAGTATTCGAAGATTGATCCTTCCGCTAGCAGATCCTCTACCCAGTGCGACTCGTAGTCTCCCAGACGGCTCCACAACACGAAATAGGGGCTGCGGGCGACCACATTGATTGTGTCGATTTGCAACACCTCCATGCGCCGAATTGTTGCTAACACATCGGCTTTTGTGGCAGGCTTCGCCGGAAGCTCATGCAGTCCTTGCGCCGCGATCATCAAGGTTTGCGCGGCGGCGAAAGTGAGTTTCATCAATGGTAATCCTATGATTTATTATAGATTATTTGTTCTAATTTTACAGGGTATCGAATTTTAAGCAAAAACCATTCTATTCAGTCCATGGTCAGCGAATCGACCCCGGATTGTTTACGAATGGCAGCGCTAACAGATTGCCGACTTCGCTAGCCGTGCGGGTTAACCATTCTGCGCCATGTATCAACGCCTCGTCCAGTGAACATGGCCCCGGCACGATACTCCATGCCGCTTGAATCCCCATAGCGGCTAACGCAGTGCGATCAGCTTCCAGCGTCCCAGCCAAGGCAATCACGGGAATATTGCGTTGATGGGCAGCCTCGGCAATCGTCTGGACAGCTTTGCCGCCTGCCGTTTGCATATCAAGTTTCCCTTCGCCTGTGATCACGAGATCAACCTCAGCTAACTGTTTGTCATAGCCAAGCAGCGCGATCAAGGTCGCGCCGCCGGGGGCGAGTGTCGCGTTCAGAAACGCAGCCAATCCCGCCCCTAGTCCACCTGCCGCGCCACCGCTGACGATAGTGGTTACATCGCGTTTGAGATCACGCTGGATGATCTCGGCAAAGTGTGCCAGATTACGTTCGAGAATTTCGACATCGGCGGGACTAGCGCCTTTTTGCGGCCCAAAGATCCGGGCTGCACCGTGCGAACCTAGCAGTAGATTGGTCACGTCACACAGTGCAGTAAATGTGGCATCACTCAGCCGGGGATCGAGTAGGCTCAAATCAATACGATTGAGTTTTTCCAACCCCACCCCGTTATGCGGAATATTTTGCCCACTAGAATCGAGTAGTGCGGCTCCGAGCGCCTGTACGCACCCCGCGCCACCATCGACGGTGGCGCTACCGCCTAGACCGATCACGAAGTGTTGATAGCCACGCTGTAACCCTGCCAGAATAAGTTCGCCCGTGCCGTAGCTGGTTGCCGCTAATGGCGAACGTTCCGAACGCGGCACAAGCTCGACTCCCGATGCACGCGCCATTTCGATTACAGCAGTCTTACCATCGGCAAGCAAGCCCATTGTCGCTTGCACAGGTGCATTCATCGGGCCAGTGACCGTAGCGGTGAGCCGTTCGCCGCCTAAGCCCGCCAGCAGAATTTCCAACGTGCCATCGCCGCCGTCAGCCAATGGCATCGCGATGGTATCGACGTCACGCAGACGCGACTGTCGCAGGCCGTCGATAATGGCGTTAGTCGCTTCGGTGGCGGTTAGGCTGCCACGAAAGGCATTAGGGGCAACGGCAATACGCATAGATAAGAGGCTCCTTGGAGGGTAATTTTAGCCTACTTATCGTGAAAGCAGTCTAGGCAAAATCGAGGGAACTATTGAAACCGAAATTATAGTAAGAACTTCCCTCATTGCGTATGAATGAGGGGAGTTCGTGTGACTACGGAATAATAACGATCCGCTTGCCATGTAAATCGTCGCGCTGCCAAGCTTGTTCTATATCGCGCAGCGGTATTGCTTCCGTATCAATGCGAATCTTACCCGCCGCCGCAAGCCCTAACAATTCACCCAGTACTTCTGGTATCCTTGCCATCATCTCACTGGGAACACTCCCACCACCTTGACCGTACAGTTCAATGCCTGCACTTCGTAACGTAGCAGCAGAGAGCGCAATCTTCGAACCTGCCATTTCGCCAATCTCGATATAGCGGGTGGTATGGGCTTCCGCCACGAGACTATGCCCTGTCAACGCATCCAGCAGCACTTCGGATGGATGACCCCAGAGAAAATCTAAAACAATATCAAATGGGTGTTGTCGCGCTTCAGCAGCAAAGGCTTCTTTTAGTGCCTCATCGGACTGTGCAAGCGAGATTACCGCGTCTGCGCCCAATTCGGGGAGCGTTTGCAACACATCTGAGTTGCGCCCAGCAGCAACAACTCGCCCCGCGCCGAAATGCTTGGCAAGCTGTATCGCCAGTTTACCCGTGACTCCTGTTGCGCCCATGATAAACACGGTTTGACCCGCTTTCAACTGTCCCCGCCACGTAAGTGCCATCCATGCTGAAATCGCTGGGTTAGGCAAGGCCGCTGCCGTAACATCATCGACTCCCTCTGGAATCGGCATTAGGTAGGCTTTGGCGGCGATGGCTTTTTCCGCCATCATGCCATACGGTGGGCGTGTACCCGCCAGAACGTGCGTGCCATCGTCAAGAATGCCTGCGCCATCTATCCCGACAATGCACGGCAATTCGGTATAATAGTGGTCATAGTGCGACCCGGCGGCAAGACCTTTATCGATATTTTTGATCGAAGCGGCTGTGATATGAACGAGAACGTCCTGATCCCCTTGTGGTATTGGATCGGGAAAATCTTCGAACTTTGGCGCTTCGCCCAGCTTGTGCAATACGGCGGCTTTCATGGCTACGATCCTTTGTTATATGAAATGGTTTCTTGGAAACTATTTTACGGGCAATTTGTTTTGCTGTCAATATGGTTTCTTGGAAACATTAATCGCCCGCTTGTATTTTGGCTATACTAGAAGGAAAAATGAGCGTAACGTAGGTAGTTCAGGATTATCGATATGTCCAATCCAGACGAAACCCTCCCCGTAATTGCCGAAATTATGGAGCTGCTGTCACAAATAACGGATAAGACGGAAGCGCAAAACAACGAAGTCAAGCAGTGGATGCTGCAAAACTCCAGTAGTCCAGCCATCGTCGAAATCCTGCAAAATTCAACCCTAATGACGCTGCGTGTCCTGAATGCTGTTGGGCAGTTGGAGCCAGCGAATGGGATTACTATCTCAAAGCAGTTCGGGATTCCAAAGGGGAGTGTTTCCAAAACGACGCGCAAGTTGCTCGCCCAAAAACTTATCCTCACGGAGACACTGCCCAATAATAAAAAAGAAGTCCTGTTCCGCACTACACCGCTTGGCAAGGAGCTTTTCGAGGTGCATCGCACCTTTGATTACTATATGGAAAAAGGGTTGATAAAGTTTGCCCAAAAATACACCATTGATGAATTGCGTTTTATCAAGCGCCTATTTCAAGATGTGCTAGATACTTCTGTTTTAAGTTTGGGTCTTGACGCAGGTCGGGATAAAACAACTGAACTAATCTACCAGTCTCTTGCAGAAATCCATATATCCCCTCTCAAAGGTGGATTGAACTCAGAATAACTATTGCCGGGATTGCCAGTTACTTTAGGATCTTAGGATCATGGGTATAGTTGAGTCGAGTTATCGTTAGAGTCGCCGCTATCCCTCTTGGAGCCGAAATGCCGAAAAATCCTAAAGTCAGTGTCTACGAAATTTCCATGCAGCTTCGTGTGCTGGATAAAAGCATTGTGCCGCAAATTGTGGTAGATCGTGAACTGCTGCTGCTGGTCGCCCATGTCTCCGTACTGCGGGCGGGCGAGACTCAGCGAGGAGCCAAACGTTGGTTTGCGTTCCAGAAGCAGCGTGGTTTACCCACTGCCGATGCCCCTTGGTATGGTTGGGTTGGGGAAACAGACTGGACTGTATTGCAAGAAGATTTTGAGGTGGTCGCGTGGCTGCCCCTTGAAGCGCTGCCTGCCAAAAAACAAGCCGAATTCAAAAAGAGCGAATGGGGATTGGTGGCGGTCATTGTGTCCAATAACAAGCTGCGACTGCGTGATGCTCAGGTTGATGTGTCGATGCCAGACGAAGCCCACGAGGCAATGCACCGTGATCTTGGCGTACCAGAAGTCATCTTTATGCCAGAGTTGAATCGGGCGGTACTGGTCAACCTACTGGAAAAGCGCGAGATCATGCAAGTGTTTCTTTAGCTTTTGCACCATATTGGTCTGGATCGTAGGGGCGTAGCCAAACCGTAAATACACTGCCTCTATCGATCTCACTTTCTACCTCAATGCGCCCGCCGTAGAGCGTCACAATCTCCTGAGCAATTCCTAATCCTAACCCCGTACCGGGAATGGTACTCTGGCTGGAATTTTCGCCCCGGTAGAAGCGCTCAAAGATGTGCGGCAAATCCGCCGGGGGAATACCGAAGCCCGTATCGCGAACGATCAGGCAAATCTCTTTGGTGGCGGTATTTAGATCGGTACTAACCAAAATTAGCCCAGCGGGTGTGTAGTTAATGGCGTTGGTGAGCAGGTTCGTCAATACCTGCTCAAGATGGCTAGGATCGCCATATACGAACGGCAAATCTGGGGTAGGTTCAAAGGCCAGTGTCAGAGCATTAGACTCAGCCCGTTGACGATGGGCAAAGACTACCTGTTCGGTAACGCTATTCAGATCGACGGCTGAGGCTACGATATGGTTACGTCCCGGATCTAACTGCGAAAGATCCAAGATGCTTTCGAGTAGTTTTGTCAGCCGTCTAAATTCATCTTTGAAGATAGCGAGATGTTGGCTGCGTTTTTCTGCTGTATCATGTTCGAGGAGGTACAGATAGGTAGCGAGGTTCGCAAAAGGGGTACGTAGTTCGTGGGTGATGTCGTAGATAAACTTGGTTTTGAGTTGGTCGAGTTCCTTGAGGCGCTCATTTGCCGCCGCAAGTTCGGCGTTGGTTGTTTGCAGTTCGGCAGTACGTTCCTTCACCCGCCGATCCAGATCAAGATTTAACTGTAGCAATGACGCTTCGGCGCGGCGGCGATCCGTGATGTCACGGACGATCTTAAGGAGTTTCCCTTCACCGGGGATAATTGTGATACGCCCTTCATAGGAACGTACTTCATCATCCGCAGTAAGCTGATATTCAAAAGTTTGTAATGTACCCGTCGCGAGCGCTCGTTCCATGCTCTCAGCAGAGAGGCGGGCGACCTCGGCAGGCATGATTTCACGCACATTATGGCCTATAAACTGAGCGGGTGGTGCATAGAGCGACATATCGACGGGCGCAGTGTAACTCAGATAATTTCCTTCACTATCGAGTTCAAACATCAAATCGGGCAGGGCGTTGAGCAAAGTACGGCTCCTAGCCTCACTTTTACGCAGGGCTTCTTCTATCTGCTTGCGCTCGGTAATATCCTGTGCAGTGCCGATCAAGCGATAAGGCTCTCTATGTTTATCGTAGACAAAGAAAGTATGTGCCCATATCCATCGAATAGCGCCGTCGGGTCGGATAATGCGGTACTCTTCTTCAAAGGTTGTTCCTTCCACCCGGTTTTGCAATCCAGACATCAATACGCGATCTGCATCGTCTGGATGCACCGCCGCCATCAATGAATGGGGGTTTTGATAAAAGCTCTCACAACTGCGGCCCCAGACCTGCTCGTAGGCAGGACTTATATAGTAGCCGCGTGCGCCATCACCTGAGCCTATAAAGAACACTTCATGGGTATTGGCTGCCAGTTGGAGAAAACGTTCCTCGATCTCCTTTAGACGCTCTGCGGCTTGCGTGCGCTCGGTAATATCATGATTGATGCCAATCATCCCAATCCGAGTCCCCGTTGCATCACGCAATGGGTAAACCGTCGACTCAACCGTCAAACGCTGACCCGATTTACTGCTGTGTGTATCCTGACCCCGCCATACCCCATTTTCGTCCAATGCGATGATACTTTCCTGTACTTGCTGCGCCGTCATTTCTGTGTCAAGCAGATCGGACAAGCGACGACCACGAGCCTCATCCGCAGTATAGCCATACAGCACTTCAGCCCCATGATTCCAGTCTGTAATACACATTTTTGTGTCCACCGCGATGATCGCATCCTGAACCGCCGCCAGTAGCATCGACTGATGATGGGTGGTCTCGGTTAGTTTGTACATCGCGTCCATATTGAGCACCGTGACGAGAATGCCAACTGGCTGTCCCTGCCCATTGCGGCGCGGCATATAGATAGCTTTACGCCAGCTTACAATCTCGTCGCCCGAACGGTTTGGCGTAAGCGGTTCTTCGTACACGCGACCCGCCAATGCACTTTGGCAACCCTCTAAAACGGGATCAAGCTGATCGGCAGAGAATATATCTTTCGGGTATTTACCGAGTGCTTGTTGGGCACGGGGAGTGGCACGCCTCGCAAAGGCTGGATTTACATAGCCATAACGCATCTGACGATTTTGCACCAACACTGCATAGGGTACATCATCGAACAATTCGTGAAAGATGAAAATCGGGACATATCCCATCCGTAAACGCAGCATCAACACAAGGTAGCCAATGGCAATCCCTGAGCAAAATAACACAATAGCGAGTACTACTAAATCCGTGTCCATAACCCCTCTATGCAAACCTAGATAACCTTTGGATTGCTTTCTCGCCTTATACAACCAAACAAGTAGACGTTTCTTACCATCATAGTCTAACGACTCATTTGCTTTTCTCCGTAAGATAAGTTGCTCAATTTTCGTCCAATATATACCAACAACCAGAGGTTTATAATGAATACACAACCTGCCGTTACGAACACTACTTCGATTAGCCCCGATACCGAAATTGGCGCTGTTGCATTAACCGTTTCCGATCTTGAGCGCTCCCTCGCATTTTATGAAAACGTGCTTGGCTTCCGTGTGCTCAACCGCATCGACAATTCCGCCGTCTTGGGCACAGACGACAAGATCCCCTTGTTGACTCTTACGGAACGCAAAGGCGCAACGCCCCAACCGAGACGTTCCACAGGACTCTACCATTTTGCGATTTTGCTTCCTAGCCGCGCCGATCTGGGACGCTCACTGCAACATCTGCTCGACAGCAATTATCCACTGGCTGGCGCTTCCGACCATCTGGTCAGTGAAGCATTGTACCTTTCCGACCCTGACAACAATGGCATTGAAATCTATCGGGATCGACCCCGTGCAGAATGGCAGTGGGGCAACGGGCAAGTCGTCATGGCTACTGATCCGTTGGATCTACGAGGGGTGTTAACTGAAAGCACACGCAATCCAAGCCCTTGGACAGGTTTAGCGGCAGGCACGCGGATCGGTCACATCCATTTGCAAGTTGGCGATATTCCCCTCGCCGCTGAGTTCTATCATCGCGTAATGGGCTTTGATGTGGTGACAGCGATGTCTTCCGCGCTTTTTATCTCGGCGGGGGGCTATCATCATCATATAGGCCTCAATACGTGGAGCAGTCTGCGTGCGCCACAGCCGCCTGAAGGATCAGCAGGGTTACGGTTTTTCACTATCACGCTGCCAAACTCCGACGCACGGCAGCAAGTGCTGACACGGCTGGAAGATGCTCACATTCCTTTTGAGACGCACGGCGAAAACGTCATTGTGCGCGATCCTTGGAATAACGCTATCTGGCTAACGGTTGGTACGCTGAAGGATGATGCTTTACTGAGTTAGTAGAGCGCGTTTGGAGAGCCAAGAGGTTACATGAGCCTGCCC
>JBDTVG010000050.1:0-32232 GCA_040007395.1 Chloroflexota bacterium | reverse complement strand
CACATCGGTTAGGTCAAGCGTTGAGGGAACTTCGTTGATAATCAACAGGATGTGCGCGACAGTGAGTTTGCGGGCTACTTCCACGATCACGCTCGTTCCCTGATAATCGCGCTGGTCATGGCGCAGCAAGATCGCTAATGTATCGGCAACTGCAATGGCGGGCAAGGTGTCCTCGTCCAGACCTGCGCCTGTGTCCAATATCAGGGTGTCTAACGCGAGGTCTTCGATCATCTCATAGAAGCCTGCCACCAACAATGATGAATCGTAGCCTTCACGCAGCAGTTTAGTTATCGAGCTTGTATCAGGATTGGCGGGTACAAGGAAGATCTCACCTTTAACATAAGTATTCAACTGCTTAGTGATGTTGTGCGCCGCCTGAGCGATTGTACATTTGCTGTCCAGATAGTCATTTAGCCAGTAGACAACTTTGGCTTCATCTAGATTGAATAGGATATGTAGGCTGGGTGACTGGGTGTTGGTATCGACCACCCCGACGCGCTGGCCTGCCGCTGCCAGAAGTGTTGCAACATTGGCAGTTGTGTTGGATTTGCCGACACCACGACGAAAGGAATGAACGGTAATGATATGTCCCATGACTATTCCTCGCAGAGTACACATTCACACAAAGGCGATCACATGATTGATGCAAGCACGAACTATGGATAAAGATGGCTATTCATCGTCTTTTATCGGGTAGAGGCCAGCCGCTTACTGTCAGCAGACTAGTAGGATTATACTTCCCGCAATGCGAAAGTCATCTCAGAAACGCAAAAGTACCCTCAATACGCTAATATTAGGGATGTTGGGGGCTATACAAGTAAACTTTTTGGCTCCGTAGATCTTGTAGGCATACTGAGCCGCACCAATGTTGCTCAGTCGCGGCCCCATTTGTCGGTGCGATATTTTTGATTCAAAGCACTCTCGCGGAACACCCACCCCGCGATGTCGAGCACATTATTGTCGGCGTAGAGTTTCGCATTTGTGGCACACTCGACAAAGCCCGTGCCGCCAACGAGGGCAACAACCTTATCATCATTTACTAGCTTGGCGGAGGCTTGGGCAGTCTTTTCGGGGTCCCAAGCATCATCTTCAACAATATATTGAACAGGGCGATTGCCAATGCCATCATTGGCATTGCCACAGCGAATTAGCATATAAGGGAATTTTTATGTCACTGAACGAACTTGTCCTCTAAACCATAAGATTCTAACGGTAGATCTGGCAGATTAATGATTGGCACGTCTAATTCGGTATACTAACTCAACATTTAGATACTATCAACCGTTTCAACCGGCTATTGTCTCAAAGCAAAGTATGGTCTATTATGAAGTACTGATGGCAATGAGATGGTATACTAGACCTAAATCAGAGATCGTCCAGTAACTAATCATTTCGATAGATAGGTCAATATCGACCAAAACTATGACTAACAGACCCTCCGCCAACCAATCCCCCAATATGCTTGGCTATGCCATTCTAGAATTGCTTGAACGGGTATCACTCTCAGGCTATGACCTCAAGAAGCGCTTTGCTTCCTCATTAGCGTTTGGCTGGCACGCACACGATTCTCAAATCTATCCGCAGCTTAAACAGCTTGAACGAACAGGCTACATTCAGTCACAGTTGGAAAACAGCAGCGCAGGTCCGGCACGGCGTGTCTATTCGCTAACGTCGGTTGGAAGAGCGCACCTTGTTGAGTGGCTTCAATCCCCACTGGATGACACACGTCAGAAGAGTGAGCTAATGCTCCGTGTCTGGTCATCGGATTTAATGCCGCCAGAAGCATTTACAGAGATGCTCGTGTCAGTCGAACGCCAGACACAGGATCGCCTGCGTACATTGCAAGTCATCCGTAAACGAATGCAAAAGCGTTTTGGCGCGCCAGAAATAGCAACAGATCCACAGCAAGTCGGCGTTTTGCTATGTCTTGAACACGATATACAGCTTGCACAAGCTCAACTAAACTGGATCGAGCGTGCCACGAGCGTGGCGAGGACACGTCAAGTGTTTCAGGAAGCCGCGCAAGGGCGAGCGACAGAGGCGATGGATAAGGTTAGCGAGCCAGAGAATATAGTTGATCCACAACTGGTAGACGGGTCATCCGTATGGGGAACATGCGACGACTCCCTAGACACATAAATGCGTCTTGATGCGGGTTAATCTTCAGGAGACTTGGTGACTGATCAGCCCCGGCAATTTCGTATTGAGGTTAGTGGCATAACATTGACACTCTTTGCGTAGGTGGGTGTTGAGCCGCCACTGTTGTTCGTTCACGGCAACAGCTTTCATGCACGATGCTGGGATCAAGTGATCTCCAATTTGGAGAATCGGCATTGCTACGCTGTCGATTTACGGGGCATGGTCGCCGCGACAAACCCGGCTCGCCTTACTTGTGGCGATCGCTTGGCCAAGATGTCGCTATCCCTGCCCAAAAGCTCGAGTTGCCCAATCAACGGGTATTGGACATTCGCTGGGTAGTCATGCCGTTGCCTTGGCAGCAGCCTTAGCGCCACAGGCATTTTCAGCGTTGTTGCTCATTGACCCTATGATCCTTGCTAGCACGCAATATACGGGTTGGGTCAATGGAAATCGCCCGATAGGATGTTTGAGCGCTTCAAGGATCGGCTCCCGTTCCGTTACTGGGACCCTGATGTGCTCCGTGACTATTGCGAGTACGGCCTTTTGCCAATTGTGAATGGCGAAGAGTATGTTTTGGCCTGTCCACCTGTTATCGAGGCTGACCTGTACACTGGTTCTACCGATTTCGAGGCCAACATATATCCTGAAACTGCAACCATCCAGATCCCTGTCTATGTTATGCGGTCAGGCAAGATATTGGAGCGCCCCAGATTGGAACGCCCCGCAACCAATTTATGTATGTCTCCTACCGCCCCTGACCTAGCATCTGTTTCTCACATGGGACAGATATTTACTTGCCTGATCATTCACACTTTATTCCCATGGAATCGTCCGCTTTGGTCGCTCGATATGTGCAGGATATTTTGGCAACTTATCCAGCATAAAACCAAAGTGCGGGTCAATAATCAATAGGTAATTTATTCACCGAGCTATTGCTCGGTGAAATCTTCCTCAAGACGCACTCCAGACCTCTTGGGCGGTTTGGGCTACGAGTTGCAGTTTGGCCTTCTCGTCTGCAAAAGTCAGCGAATTTCCTGCTTCTGTTGAGGCAAACCCGCACTGAGGACTCAAGGCTAGACGCTGAAGCGGGATATATTTTTCTGCCTCATGGATACGCATTTTAAGTTCATCTTTGCTTTCCATGATGGGCTTTTTGGTAGTTACCAACCCAAGCACCACCGTTCGATCTTCGGGGACGAATTGAAGGGGTTCAAAGCCGCCCGATCGGGCATCGTCGTATTCAACGAGAAAACGCTGAAAATGAGTCTCCCTGAAAACTTTGGAGGCAATTGGCCCGTAATCGCCACTGGCATAGAATTTGCTCTGATTGTTCCCCCGGCAAATATGTATGCCAAAGGTCACACTGGGGTGGTTATCAATCACGGCATTGTCCAATTCGATACAACGGGCCAAGAGCACATCAGGGTCATTGCCACGTTGCCGATACCCCTCACGAATAGCGGGGTCAAGTAATGCCCCATATTGAGGTGCATCAATTTGGATATAGGTGCAGCCCAGACGGATCAATTCCTCGACTTCGGTACGCAAAATATCGACTACATCCGCCAAATATGCATCAATGGTTGGATAGGCTGCTTTGGACTTTTCAGGATCATAATAGGCGGCGGCCTGTTGGGCGTTGATCAAGGTAGCTTTCGCAGGGTGATCCGTCTTGGCGCGTAGATAAGTAAACTCCTCTGCACAGAGATGGCGCTTACGCCGCAGCTTGGAGACCACGACAGGCCGCTTGAGAACTAGCTCCTCACCTTGCTCGTTACGGAAAGGAATTGCCCATCCACCATATTTGTCAAAGCCGTCTACAGCGTCAATGAGATGACCATAAAAGGCGTAACGGCGCATCTCGCCATCGCTAATTACATCCAAGCCCGCCTGAAGTTGCAGGTCGATGGCTTCATTCACGGCACGGTCTTCGATTTTCTTAAAGTCTGCGTCACTAATTTCGTTAGCCTCAAATCGTTTGCGGGCTTCCTTGAGGTATTCTGGACGTAGCAAGCTGCCGACTACATCACTTCGATAGGCATTCATAAAATATTCTCCTCGTCACTATATTCCCCAAAAATTGACTATCCAACGAATATCGCAATACTTTGCGATATGGTTGTCCTGATTATCTCAGCCCGGTTATTCTACAAATCTCGCAGTCGTTTTGGTGCGTACCTCTTCAATCGTCGTACCGGGCATCAACTCCGATAAAGTTAGCTTGCCCCCTACGAAGGTAAAGACTGCCAGATCCGTAATGATTATATCCACTACACCACTGGCTGTAAGCGGGAGCGTACAGGTGGGCACAATTTTCGGTGTGCCGTCTGGATTGGTGTGAAGCATCGTAATAATCAAACGGCGCGCCCCAGAAGCGAGATCCATTGCGCCGCCCACGCCAAGCAGCGGTTTACCGGGCACAGCCCAATTCGCTAAATTCGCGTGTTCGTCCACTTGCAAGCCGCCCATGATGGCGACATCCACATGCCCGCCGCGAATCATGGCGAAAGAGTCTGCACTGTCGAAATAGCTGCACCCCGGTAAGGCTGTCACCGGAATCTTGCCCGCGTTGACCGGATAATCCATTGCACCGCCCGCTTCAGGGGCAGGCCCTAGCCCTAGCATACCATTTTCAGTATGCAGAATGATGCCATGCTCCGGCGTGATTAGGTCAGCTACCAATGTGGGAATGCCGATACCTAAGTTGACCACATCGCCCAGTTTGAGTTCAGCCAGTGCGCGGCGGGCAATCTTCATACGGTCTTCGCTGACATGCTTACTGCTCGTTTCTACAGAAGCCGAGCTGCCTAGCTCATCGAGAGTCGTGTGCGCTTGTACCAGATAATCGACATAGTTACCCGGCGTGTCAATACAATTCGGGTCAAGTTCGCCAACAGGCACGATCTCTTCGACTTCCGCAATGACGAGATCAGCCGCCATTGCCATGGCTTTATTGAAGTTTTGCTCGGTCAGGCGGTAGACGAGATTGCCAGCCGTATCCCCAGTCCAAGCACGAACAAAGGCCACATTGGCGTGCAGCGCAGGCACAAAGACCTGCAATTTGCCATCGATTATTTTAGTCTCACTGTCGGCAGCGATGACTGTGCCAGCCGCTGTCGGTGTATAAAAGCCCCCGATCCCGGCACCCCCAGCGCGGATAGCCTCGGCTAGTGACCCTTGCGGGATAAGTTGGACAGCGATGGCTCCAGATTGCGCTGCCGCTACTGCCTCTGGGTTGCTAGTGAAAAACGACCCAATGGCTTTTTTGATCTGACCGTTCCTGAGCAACCGACCACCGCCTAACCCCGGTTCGCCTACATTGTTGGCGATATAGGTCAGTTCTTTGGTTTCGGTTTCGGCGAGTGCGTGCAATAAGTGGACAGGATTGCCCGTCATGCCAAAGCCGCCGACCATCAGCACGTCACCATTCTTGACCATGGCGGCAGCCTGAGCAGCATTGATTTGTGAGACTCTTTTCATGGCATTAACTCGATGAGGGTGGCTTCGCCTTGACCAACCCCAACACATAGGGTTGCCAACCCATAGCGCATCGCCTGACCTTCTTCAGCGCGGCGCTGCATCTCATACAGCAACGCCGTCAAGATACGTGCGCCAGAACAGCCAAGCGGGTGTCCCAGAGCAATCGCACCACCATTGACATTGGTTTTAGCTTCACTCAAGCTTAATTCACGCATGACTGCAATGGACTGAACCGCAAAGGCTTCGTTAAGTTCGACAAGATCGACCTCTTCCAATGTGAGTCCAGTGCGCTGCAAGACTTTGCGCGTTGCGTTCACCGGGCCAAGCCCCATCACGCGGGGATCGACACCCGTAGCAGCAGAACCGATCCAACGCGCCAGCGGTTTGATGCCAAGCGCGACGGCTTTGTCCTGCGACATAAGCACCAGAGCGCAAGCGCCATCATTCAGGCCGCTGGAATTCCCGGCGGTAACGCTGCCCCCTTGTCGGAAAACAGGGCGCAGGCTAGCGAGCTTATCCAGACTGGTCGTCAGTTCGTAACCCTTATCAGTCTTGCGATAGCGCGGCGGCTCATCTGTATCAACAATGATGGGGTCTTTTCTCGATTGCGGGATGGTGACTGGCACGATTTCGCGCTTGAAATAGCCCTGACCAATGGCATTGACGGCACGTTGATGACTTTGCAGCGAAAACCGATCTTGCTCCTCACGGCTGATCGCGCCACCCGCGATCTTGCCAGCACAGCTCATCTCGAAAATATTCTCAGCCGTCTCGCCCATCGCTTCCAGCGGAAACATCGCTTCCATTTTCGGGTTCGGGTAACGCCAGCCCAGCGTCGTGTCCCAGCCTGTAATGTTGCCTGATGGCCCAAAGCCTTCCGGGTTTTTGGGGATTGAATAGGGAGCGCGAGTCATGCTTTCGACACCGCCCGCTACGAAAATATCCCCCTCACCACACTTGATAGCCCGCGCCGCCTGATTGACCGCATTCAAACCACTGGCGCACAAGCGATTGACCGTAACGCCGCCGACATGCTGCGGCAGTCCAGCCAGCAGCAAGCCCATCCGCGCCACGTTGCGGTTATCCTCGCCTGCCTGATTAGCACAGCCCATATACACTTCTTCGATCTGCGCTGGATCAATCGCCGCACGCTCGACGGCGGTTTTGATGACCAACGCGGCGAGATCGTCTGGACGAACACTGGACAATGCCCCGCGAATTGCGCCTATCGGAGTCCTGACAGCGCTTACAATGACAACTTCGTTCAAGGTTACCGATTACCTCTTTTCTACCTCTTGCAGAACGCGATCAATAAAAGCGTTAGCCGATCCAAAATAAGCGCTTTCGTCTTTCAAGGCTTCCCAGTTTAGCGGGGCATCCACTTGACTATGCACCACATCGACCAAATGTAAGTTATCCTGAATTGCCCGTTGACAGGCGGCACTGATGAGTTTCTTGGCCTCGGCACGTCCCAAGAAAGGTGCCAGCGCCAGATCAAGCGCCTCCGCCAACATCAAGCCGTTAGACGCACGAACATTGTCACGCATCCGCGCACTATCTACGACGAGATTCACGCTCAAGAACTGGGCTTTTTTCAGAGCAGCAGCAGTGAGCAAAACCATCTGTGGGAAGTTGAGCCATTCGATCTGCCAAGCGCTAGTGGCACGTTCATGTTCTTGAACCAACGCCTGATGCATCGCTGAGAGCAAGGTAGCGTTAGTACGCGCCGCCGCGATGATCAGTTCACTGACAATCGGGTTGCTTTTCTGTGGCATCGTGCTAGAGCCGCCCCGCGAGCTATCGGCTGATTCGCGTAATTCTCCGACTTCCGTCTGTGCCATCAAGATAATATCCTGAGCCATTTTGCCCAAGCTACCTGTCACGAGCGATAGCCAGCCCGCCAATTCAACTAAGCTATCCCGCTGGGTATGCCAAGGCATCAGCGGAACAGCGAGATCCAATTCAGCGGCGAGTGCGTGCTGAACACGAATACCGGATTGACCCAACGCTGCGAGGGTTCCCACGCCACCCCCTAATTCGATCACCAATAGGCGGGGCTTG
This sequence comes from Chloroflexota bacterium, assembly GCA_040007395.1. Taxonomy (GTDB): domain Bacteria; phylum Chloroflexota; class Anaerolineae; order Aggregatilineales; family UBA2796; genus DATGFK01. Next base: position 24,552 of record JBDTVG010000050.1, on the reverse strand, counting down.
ATCTCGGTCAGGCGTTGGCGATCACGCAGCAGTGGAGCCAGCCACCCGGCGACTTTGAAACCGAAAGGCAGCGGCAGCGCTTGTTGCGAGTGGGTGCGTCCAGCCATCAGCGTGTTACGATGCTGGTCTGCCAGCCGAGCCAGATTGAGTGTCAGATTATGCAAGCGGCTTTCAATGTGGCTCAAACTAGACCGAATTTGCAGCACCAGCGCTGTGTCCATAATATCCTGTGTCGTTGCTCCCCAATGAACGTATGAGGCGGCCTCACCACCGACATGCGCTCGCAACTGGCGAACGAGGTCAATGATAGGGATACCATCTTTTTCTGTAGCATTACGCAGTTGCTCGCTATCAACTTTCAGGCTGGCAGCCCCGGCGATGATGGCTTGAGCCGCATCGGCGGGGATGATCCCTAAATCGGCTTGCACTTTTGCCAGCGCCGCCTCAACCGTCAACGCATATCGGGTGAACTGCTCATCCGAGAATTCCGCTGCGATCTGCGGATCGCTGAACAGTTGCGCCAACAAGCCTATGTCTGTCCTTAGAAACGTCATAGCGTCTTATGGCTCAAAGAATACCGTCTCGTGATCACCCTGAAGCACAATATCGAAATAATAGGTTGGCAAATCATTCGATGGCTCAAGTTGGGCGATTAAGGTTTGCCGACGCTTAGTATCTTGAATTAAGTTGAGCACTGGATCAGTTTGGTTAGATTGTTCGTCGGAAAAATACAAACGGGTAATTACGAAGTTTAGCATCCCACGTGCAAAGATGCGGACATTGATGAACGGTGATTGTTCCTGTTTGTCATCCCAAGCAATACGACCCGGCTTGATGGTCTTGAAAGTATAGATATTATCTGGCGCGGTTTCCGCCCGACCAAACCCGTGAAAATGGGGATCGACCTCGGCGTGGCGTGGGTCAGCAGGGCTGTTGAAAATCCCCTGTGCATCGGGTTGCCAAATTTCGACCAGCGCATCAACGATGGGAGCGCCATCGCCATCGAACACGCGGCCTTTGATATTGATGCGTTGGCCTTTCGTCTCGTCGGTTAGCAGGTTATTCCCACCCTCAAAGACCAGCCCGAACTTAAACCAAGGGCCAACCGTCTGGCTAGGCGTTTGTTTTAGCATCTCAGGCTTGCCTCGTCTCAAAGGGAGTCATCTGGCTCCCACACAGGACAATATCAAAGCGGTAACCCAATGCCCATTCAGGCTGAGTCACGTCGTGGGCATAGTTGGCTATCAGCCGTTGCCGCCCTTCTTCATCGGGTATGCTCTGAGAAATAACGTCTAGCGCCAGCAATGGATCGCCGGGAAAGTACATTTGTGTCACCAAGCGAGACAGGAAATTGGTGCCAAACAGCGAAAAGTGAATGTGGGCGGGTCGCCACGCATTGTCGTGATTGCGCCAAGGATAGGCACCCGGCTTGATGGTGATGAACTGGTACTCGCCATTGCTATTAGTCAGCGCACGGCCTGCCCCGTTAAAGTTTGGGTCAAGCGGTGCTGGGTGCACTTCTTGTTTGTGGACATAGCGACCACTGGCGTTGGTTTGCCAGATTTCGACCAGAGCATTCGGCACGGGTCGATTGTATTCGTCAAGGACTCGTCCAGTCACAATGATCCGTTCGCCGAGCGGCTCACCGTTTACCACAGCGTTTTTGGTGAGGTCATTGTCCAGCGCCTTGAGGTCGTCTGTCCCGTAGACTGGTCCGGTCAATTCCGCTAAAGTTTGCGGCAGCGGGATCAGCGGCTTTTGTGGTGAGCGCTTGACCGTTGATTTATAGGGTGGATATAAGTACGGCGGTTGAGCACTCCAATCAAGATAGGTAAGTTGTTTGGAACTAATCATGTTACCCCTCCGAAGCAATATTATTTTCGGTAAATTCTGCGAAGACTTTTTTGGCAACCGCGAAGGCGGCGTTCGCGGTAGGAATACCAGCATAAGCAGCAACGTGAAGCAGAATCTCCTTCACATCTTCTTGTGAGGCACCTGTATTCTGAATTGAACGTAGATGCAGCGCTAACTCGTGTTCTTTACCGAGTGCAGCCAAGATCGCGATGGTTACTAAATGTCGCGTCCGATGATCCAGTTGCGGACGCGCCCACACCGATCCCCAAGCTGTTTCCGTGATAAATTGCTGAAAATCAGCATCGAACGGCGTTTTGTTGGCCTCGGCTTGGTCTACATACTGATCGCCCAAAACAGCGCGGCGAACCTTCATCCCCTCTTCATATTTTGAATCAGGCATTCATTTGCTCCTGACAAAATGGCTTGATTAAGCCAGCTAATTGGTCGCTTTGTTCGATACAGGGCAGGTGTCCTGCGCCTTCCACCACAGCGAAGCTGGCATTCGGTAGAGTCTCCGCTAGAGCACGTCCTTGATCGGGCGATGTGGAGACATCTTCTGTACCACATAGCACCAGTGTTTTGGCAGTGATTGTGCGGGCGGCTTCAGTCATATCCACATCGCGGATGGCTTCACAGGACGCAGTGTAACCGACGAGTGAAGTACGGGTGAGCATGTTGCGGTAGCCGCGATATTCAGCCGGGTGTTGGTTGATATAGGCTGGCGAGAACCAACGCGCCACGATTACTTCATCCATTGAATCAATGCCGTGTTGCCGCAGCGTCTCAATTCGCGCATTCCACGCAGCAGCCGTTCCGATTTTTGTGGCGGTATCACACAGTACCAAAGCTTTGACGTGTTGTGGGTAGGCCGCTGCGTAGCCCATCGCGACCAAGCCCCCTAACGATATGCCAATGACGATTGCCACTTCGATCTGCAAATAGCTGATCAAACCTTGCAAGTCATCCACATGGTTACGCATTGATTTGGGGGCAGGCGAGTCATCCGACAAGCCATGACCGCGTAAGTCATGGCGAATCAGCTTGAAGTCGTCAGCGAAATGAGGCAGCACACTATCCCAAATTCTCAGATCGGTTCCAATAGAGTGAACAAAGATTAGCGCTAACGCATCTTGCCGTCCCTCCAAGCGATAGTGTAATGTAATGCCTCCGACTGTTGCGAACTGCATATCCACTCCGATTAACGACTATCTCTATCAAATTGTCTCGATATAACGCTAGCCGTTATGAATTGTTAACGGCAAGCGGGCAAACCCTCGAAAGTTAGGAGTCAGAACCCGCGTCGCACTGGATAGATTAGCTTCCCAAACGTCGCTAGCTGCCAGCATTTCTTCAAAGATCGTATGGGTCATCTCACGGGCTAACGGCGCACCCACGCAAAAGTGAACGCCTTGCCCCAGCCCAACATGCCGCTTATTGTCGCGGGTCAAGTCAAACGCATCAGCGTTCTCAAACTCGCGTTCGTCGCGGTTCGCTGATCCGATGTGCAGCAGGACTTGTGACCCCTCCGGGATAACCTTGTCATGCAGCGTAATGTCCTGATTAGGAGACCGCACAAAACCCTGTGCTGCCGAATCCCAGCGCATCCCCTCTTCAACAAAGGCTGGTACAAGGTTGGGCTGTTGTTTCAACTGCGCGAACATCTGCGGGTGGCAGGCCAGAGCATTGGTCAGGTTGGTAAATAGGTTATTGGTCGATTCAAAGCCTGCGGTTAGAAAAGTCATCGTCGTGATGACAACCTGTTCCTGACTAAGCCGTTTTCCATCTTCTTCAGCCAGCAACATGGCAGTCATCAAGTCGTCAGCTTGATTAGCTTGAGTGGACTGCCGTTCCATGACCAGCGCGTTGAGATATTCACGGAGTTTACCCATCGCCACAACTTGTCGAGGAGTTTCCCCTTCTTTGACAGGCTCACGTAGGAAAAAATCATCGAGCCAGTGCCGCAAGTTAATAAAATCCGCGTCGGGTACGCCAAACATCGTTCCTAGAATAGCAGCGTTGAACGGGGCTGAGATGTCTGCTACAAATTCAAGCGTACCTTTCTCACGCGCCTGAGCACTAAGCCGCTGCGCCAACGAACGGATTCGTGGCATGAGTTCGGCAACGGTGCGCGGCGTGAAGGCTTTGTTGACGAGTCCGCGTGCAAAACTATGACTGGGCGGATCTGATGTGCCGAGCGTTTTACCGACCCGTTCTGGCATATCGTTCACCAGATTGCCGCGCCGCATCGATGACCAAACCTTCCAATTTTTGAACGAGTCGGATACATCCTTAAAACGGGTCAAGACCCAGATATTTTCGCTTTCAGAATAATGCGCTGGCTCGTTATCGCGCATCCATTTATAGGTAGGATACGGATCTTCATCGGCAATTAGCTTGAGTGTATAGTTAAACACGATCACACTTCCTTATCACAAAACTAACCGAAACGCTTTACGGGAACACATTTTCGCCCGCCAAGTACGCAGTCGCGACAATGAGAATAATTCCAAATAGTTTGAACCAAGCTTCATGAATTTTTGTAATGTGAGTCATTATGATCTCCCAAAAATCTTGATTAGCAGAATATTTCAGTCCCATGAGAGCCAGATAGCAAATGCGGCTGGTCAGAATACTCACTCGCTATCTGGCTTCAACTTTTTTGGCTTGTTTTGGCTCCCTGCTCTTTCCTGGTTATGGGAATGTTCTATTGGTACGCTGTATGCTGACCCAACGCAGTTCGGTGAATTCATCTAAAGCTGCTTTGCCGCCCAGCCGACCAAAGCCACTGCCCTTTACGCCACCAAAGGGTACCTGCGGATAGTCGTTCACGGTCTGATCATTGATATGCACCATGCCTGTATCCAAGCGTTGAGCCATCTCCAGCGCTTTGTTGAAGTCATCGGTGATGATGCCCGCACCTAGTCCATACGAAGAATTATTGGCGACCATCAAGGCCTCTTCGGCATTATCGACGACGACAATTCCGGCGACTGGGCCAAAGGTCTGGTCTGTAAAGATTTTCATTTTGTCCGTAACATCAGTGAGGATAGTTGGGTGATAGACGAGGTTGTCATTTTTGCCGCCGATGATGACCTTTGCCCCCGCCGCGACCGCCTCTTGAACGTGCATATTTACCTTATTGACCGCTGCTTGATTGATCAGCGGGCCAATTGCTGTTGCAGGATCAAGCGGATTACCCATCTTCAACGCCGAACCACGCTGGGCTAGTTTATCGATGAATGCCTCGGCAATAGGACGTTCAACAATGATCCGTTCGGTTGACATACAAATTTGACCTTGGTGGAGAAAGGTTCCCCAAGCTGCTGCATCAGCGGCATAATCCAGATCAGCATCTCGCAAAATGATGAGCGGATCTTTGCCACCAAGTTCCATTACAGCCCGCTTGAGGTGCCGACCTGCCTTCTCAGCGACGATGCGTCCAACTTCCGTCGAGCCAGTAAAGCTGATACGGCGTACCGCCGGATGAGCAATCAGTTCGTCGCCAACGTCGGGCGCGTCTTCTTTGGCATGGGTTAGGACATTGAGCACGCCGGGGGGGAAACCCGCTTCCTCGAAAATCTCAGCAATCAGAACGCCACCTGTGACGGGTGCTTCTTCGGAAGGCTTGAGAACTGCCGTATTGCCATAGGCAATGGGCAACGTCACTGCACGGGCGCACAGAATATAGGGTACGTTGAAAGGGCCGAACCCAGCAACAACGCCTGCTGGTTGGCGCAGCGCCATGTGAAATACGCCGGGATAGTCGCCGGGGATTATTTCGCCAGTCACGTTGTAGGCTTGGGCAGCCGCTTCCCGGAACAGTCCCGGTACAAAAAACATCTGGAACATGGCAATGCCAATGGTTGATCCGGTTTCCTCAGCCAGAATACGAACTAATTCTTCCTGCCGACTCTCCATAACATCCGCCGCTTTTAAGAATAAGGCACGTCGCACAGCGGGCGGTGTGGCTGCCCATTCTGGGAATGCAGCAGCGGCGGCTTCTACCGCACGTTTCGCATCCTCACGTTTACCGGCAGCAACTTTGGCGAATACCTCTCCTGTGAACGGATTATGATCGTCAAAGGTTTTGTTGTCTGCTGAATTGACCCATTTCCCGCCGATATACATCTGATATTCTTTGGTCATCGTTTAATCCTTTAGTTAAAATTTTCAAGTATGACTAGCCAAGTTAGTTCAGGCCGGGAGTATCCGGTAAAGAATGCCAAAGACCCTTACTACGCTGTCCCAAATAATCTATTCAATCACGTTATACGTTCAAGACTCCTTTCAAAGTACCAGCTAGCAGTTAGCCCATTAGGGTGCTTGAATATGGATGGCTTTATTACGCTTGCGGAGCGCAGCGAACAGTTTGGTCAGCCGCGCCCAGATATTGACCAGACCACCCGGCAGCGCTAACACGATTACAATGAACAGCACCCCAAAGACAACCTCATGAGCTTGCACAACGAGAGACAATTGCTCTCGTACTGTGATAAAGAAAACTGCTCCAAGCAATGGGCCAATCAGTGTGCCTAAACCCCCAATGAAACTCACCAGCAGTGCATCAAAAGTCCATTCCGGCTGAAATGGTGCTTGCGGGTAGTAACTGACCTGATAGAACGCGAACGTCGCTCCGGCTAGCCCTGCAAAAAAACTACTGATGGCAAGGGCAAGCAGTTTGTGCTGCACGGTGCGGACTCCCGTCGCCTGCGCCGCATCTTCGTCTTCACGCAGTGCCATAATACCCAAACTTAATCGAGAACGTAGCAATAAATAGGTACTGAGCATCGTCGCACACGCCAGACCTAGCGCTAGGTAATATCGTGCCGAGAGATCGTAGGTTGTGATGCTGTCCATAGGCAGGGTACTGATCAGTGGATTAGTATTGGATACCGTGATACGCAGAACTTCAGCCAGCGCTAGCGTGCCGATGGCGAAGTAAGCACCGCGCAAACGAAAAGTCGGAATACCGATCAGGAGCGCAAAACCCATCGAGGTCAGTCCACCCAAGACAAAGGCAAACGGGAAGGCCATCCCATTGAGCCATAGCGTGCGTGTTACCAGCGCTCCTATGCCAAAAAACGCGGCATGGCCCAGATTGATCTGGCCTGCAAAACCAGCCAAAATATTCCAACTCTGCCCCAGCGTGATATACAGAAAAATCAGAAATAACCGATTGATAATATCTTGTCGTTGGGTTATGTGTGGAACGAGTGCAGCCACAATCCCCAGCCCCACAGCAGCTAGAACTGCCCAGCGCTTGAGGTGTCCAGATTCGTCTACTCCGGCCTCAGGGGGTTGTTCCAGCGCAATATTGTTCATGCCAACCCCCGTTCTGCCTTGCCAAACAATCCTTGTGGTCGCAGCAGCAAGATCAACATGAAGAGTACAAGACCTACTACTTCGCGATAGGCGGGGTCAATTGCCAGTGCGCTTATCGCCTCGATTACACCGAGCAAGATGCCAGCCGGGAAAGCCCCAGTTACACTGCCTGTGCCAGCCAAGACCACCACGATCAGCGCTTTCAGAGTCCACGAGAGACCAATCGTGGGTCCCAACCCATAGTTCACCGCGACCAAAGTTCCTGCAATCCCCGCTAGCGCGGTACCTAGCGAGAAGGCGACCATATACACACGTTGGATGTCTATGCCCGCTAAGATGGCAGCTTCCCAATCTTCCGCCGTGGCACGAAGCGCCTTGCCAAAGTATGTCCGATGCAGAAACAAATGCAGAAGCACGATGATCAACAAGCCAATACCGAGGTTTGCCAACCGTGTATACGGAAACACCAGCCCACCAAGCATTAAGCTCTTGCCTGCGTTGGCTGTCTGGATAGTCCGTTCGTCTCCTGTCCACAACAGAGTCGCCACTTGTTGCAGGATCAAGACCAGACCAAAGCTAATCAGCAGGGAATTCTTGAGCTTGGTCTCCCCCTCGAAACGGATAATACGGCGGTACAGTAGTCGGTTGAGCGCTATACCCATCAGGAACATCAGTGGGCCAACAATTATCAAAGAGAGGAATGGGTCGATCCCAGTCAGTGTCACCAGCCAAAACCCAACGTAGCCACCGACCATGAGTAGGTCGCCGTGTGCTACATTCAGAATGCCCATGACTCCAAACACTAATCCCAAACCGACAGCCACAATTCCATAAATGCTGCCGACAAACACACCAAAAATCAGAGTCTGAAGAATCGTGTTGAGTGTCACGGTTGTGGTGTCTCCGGTAGATAACCCAGATAGGCCTCACGCACGTTTTGGTCAGTGAGTAGTTCTACGCCAGTGCCCTGCCCCACGATACGACCTTGCTCCATGATGTACGCACGGTTTGCCAATTCCAGTACAACATGTACGTTCTGCTCAACGACCATGACCGATACACCCGCACTATTGATCTTCTGGAGCGTTGCAAAGATGCTCTCGACCACCAGCGGGGCTAATCCCAATGATGGCTCATCCAGCAGCAATAAGCGTGGCAACCCCATCAACGCACGGCCTACCGCTAGCATTTGCTGTTGTCCACCGCTCAACATCCCTGCCGTTTGCTGTTGCCGTTCAGCTAGAATAGGGAACATTTCGAAGATCCCTTGCAGCGTTGTGTTTTTCTCAGGTCGTGCCCTTTGGTTATAGGCACCAATTTCCAGATTTTCCAGAACCGTCATGCTCTTAAATAGCCGTCTACCTTCTGGCACGAGAATGATCCCGCGTTCTACGATTCGATGCGCCGGGATCGTATGAATTGGCTCACCGTCGAACAGAATGCTACCTGTTGATGGACGGTCTAGTCCTGCGATGGAACGCAGCAGCGTCGTTTTGCCCGCCCCATTGGGTCCCACAAGGACGACCAACTCGCCTTTCTTAATCTCCAGTGAAATATCCCATAGCGTTTGAAGATCGGCATAAGACACACTTATATCATGGACTTCAAGCAGTTCCGGCATAGTGTGCTTTCCCTAGATACGCCTCAATGACGTGCGGGTTTTCAGCAATTGACCGGGGAATCCCCTCGGCAATCTTCTCTCCAAATGCCAGAACTACTACCCTGTCGGAGGTACTAAAAACTGCTTTGACCAAATGCTCAACCATGATAATGGTTGTCCCTGATGCACGAATCTCTTTAATCAGATCCAAGGCGGCGCGCACCTCAGATGGATTTAAGCCAGCCAGCAATTCATCTAACAGCAGCAGCACCGGATGGGAAGCTAGCGCCCTTGCCAGTTCAAGCCGCTTGCGATCCACCAGAGTCAGGCTGCGTGCTGGTAAGTGCGCCTGTCCAGCAATGCCGATCTTCTCAAGGATAGCCAGTGCTTCCAGTTCGGCTTGGCGGCGACTATGCGCTGGTTCACGTCCGTAAATACGTCCTACACACACATTTTCTAAAGCTGTCATTTGTGGGAAGAGACGTACAAGCTGAAAAGTTCGTGCGATGCCCAGTTTACAGCGTTGGGTCGGCCCCAATCGCGTAATATCTTGACCCCGGAAGTAGACGCGCCCCTGTGTGGGCTGGTATACCCCTGTAATCAAATTGAATAGAGTCGTCTTCCCTGCACCATTCGGCCCGATCAAGCCGAGGATCTCGCCCTCTGACAGGGCGAGATCGAGCGGCTGTACTGCGGTTAACCCGCCGAAGGTCTTAGTGACGCGCTCCAGTTGGAGCAGCGTCATCGGTCAGCAAAAGCCTTAGCAGGGTAAATCAAATCACCGACTGCCTGATCTTTGGGCCACACCAACACCTGTTTACCATCTTGGTATTGATTCACCACATTGATCACTTTACCAGTACCGTCGGGGTTGAATTCTACAGGGCCAATAACCGTATTTTGCAGATTTGTTGCGGCAATGGCATCGCGAATGGCATCGCGGTCAACTGAGCCAGCCCGTTGAAGCGAATCGGCTAAGATTTGGATAACTGCATAGGCTGGGCCTACCGTTGCTTGGGCGGGCGTATTGAACATATCTGAGTAACGCTTGGTCATATCGGTCACGCCATCGAACTTGACCGCTGGATTCCAGCCGGGCATAAGCAAAACATAGTCGCCATCTTTGGCGAGACTCGATCCCCACGACGCACCATCCGCCGCACGGATCACGAAGGTCAGCTTAGGGGTATAAGCCAGCTCTTTCATCTGCTTGACAATAGCTAGACCATCGGGTGGGTTGGGCAGAGACATAATAACCTCAGTGCCTGCGTTCTTCGCCTGCAAGATCATGGTGCTGAAGTCTTTTGCGCCGGGAGCATATTGTTCGTCAGTCGTCAGTTTGTAGCCGCGTTTAGCTGCTTCTTTCGACCACAGATCGCGCATCTCCGCGCCCCAATCGGTTTTTTCGGCGAAGATCCCAACATTGGTGGGCTTGGGCGAGAGGGTATCGAGCATATCAAAAGCGCTCTGGACAAGGCTTGGGGACTTGGGAAACGGCGAGAAAAGATACTTAAACCCTTTTTCGTGAATCCCGTACACGGCAAAAGCTACACCCAGATAGGGAGTCTTGTTCTTTTCAGCAATAGCGGCTGCCGCCACATGGAGATCGCTGCCAAAGCCGCCCAGATAGGTGACTACCTGATTACTTGAAAACAGCGTTTCCATATTTTGTACGGTTTTGGTTGGATCAGAAGCATCATCGATAATGGTAAGATCCAACTTCATCCGCTGGCAAGCAACAACCACGCCACCCGCCTTATTGACATCCGCGACACCGAGTAGGTAGCCATTCTGGATTTGCGCTCCACCAGAAGCATACTTACCAGTTATCGGAACCGAAGCGCCGATCTTGATTGTGTCATTGCTATCGGTAACAGAGGCACATTGGTTAGCCTGAGATGTAGCCGCAGGGGTTCCCCCCTGAGCAAGCATCACAGGGCGTGACGAATATAGACTTAACGAAAAAAGAATTGTTGCGACGATGATAAGGAGATGTGAAATGGTTTTAAATTGTTTATTCGCTGCGTTCATGAAACCCTCCTGAATAATTTACGCGACCTATTGGATTAAACTGTGATCGACCTCAATTCCTCACTTTTACTTGGTGTATTCCAAATTCAAACGGCGAACGAAATCCTTGCCAGCAACCTACCCGCATGACATCGGGAACTAAATAGCTAAAACACGGTTGATCATGCAGTCTAACACTAGGTAATTAGTTTAACTTGAACGTATGCTATCTCAATATTTAGATAGAGTCAATATAATCAATTAACTCGACTCTTCAAACAAAATATCCCTCAATTACAGTAGTATCATCGCAAGCAAAATTTGTGCTAAATCAATATCTTTGGTTATCCAGTAACTAATTATTTTGATAGAGATATTAGTCGCTAGCTTCAAAAATATAGTGAACTTCGAAGTGACCCGACTATTGCAATATTTTACCGACAATCGCGAATGATAACGCCAAGCCCATTTCGCCAGCAAATCGAACCATAATTGTATCTTGCTGGATAAAGACAGCGCGTTTTGTAGCACTGCCTTGGCTTCATTCTTAACTACAAGCGCCCGCAATAGCTGGTTCAGTGCTATTTACATCTAGCCCATAGCCGAACGGAAACAGCGGCGCAGCACAGCCTGTGGTGGATAAATTCTTGAAGTTCAGCGGAAGCTGATCCACAGCGCGTATCCACGTAAACGGTAGTTTCCCAGTAAAGGGTTTGTCGCCAAACAAAACATCGGCAACACCTTCACCCTCAGTTCCGGGCAACCATGCCGCCACAAAAGCATCCGTCGTTTTTAGCTGATCGGTGATGACCAGTGGACGACCTGAGATCAAGATCGCGATTAGCTTTTTGCTTCGCTGTCGTACTTGCTGAATCAGATCAATATTGGCTTGGCTCAAGGTCAGATTATTGCTATCGCCAACCCCTTCGGCGTAGGGTTTTTCACCCACAACAACAATACCAACATCAGCCATTACAGCGTTCCCACTCGAATCTTTCAGATCATCAAAGTTGCCTGCCATATCATAGGTAACGGTACTATTCTTGGAGACAGCATTCTTGATGCCTGCTAGGATTGTGGTACCCGGTGTTATGTCGCCTGTCTGGCCTTGCCAAGTAGTCGTCCAACCGCCGGATTGGCTGCCAATATCATCAGCTGCGCTGCCCGCGACAATGATTTGCGGTGCATCTTTGGAAATGGGAAGTGCATGATTATTATTTTGGAGCAGGACAAGAGATTTGCTCACTGCCTCGCGGCCTAATGCACGATGCGCGGCTGAGCCTACGGTACTGATTGGCAGAGCGTCCGCAATTGGCTTTTCAAATAACCCCAATTCAAATTTGACCGTGAGGATTCGCCCGACTGCATCGTCAATCCGATCCATCGAGATGTCACCTTTTTGAACAGCGGCTTGCATCGTATCAATGAAAACTTGGTACCTCGTCGGAACCATATTCATATCAATGCCTGCATTGATAGCGGTCACAACCGCTTGGTAATAGTCTGGGGTTATCTGGTCTATCCCGCCCCAATCGGAAACGATAAAGCCCTTGAAGCCCAGTTCGCCTTTAAGTAAATCCGTCAGGAGCGCTTTTTGAGCGTGCATCTTGAGGCCATTCCAACTAGAGAACGAAGCCATGATACTCATTGCCCCGTCTTTTACGGCTGCGGCATACGGCGGCAGGAATAGCGCTCGCAATGTTGGAAGATCAACCCGCGTATCGCCCTGATCGATTTGATAGTTGTTGGTGGTTGCACTGCCCCAAGTGGTGCCGCCGTCACCAATGAAGTGCTTAGGCGTTGCCAGTACACTCGTTGGATCGGAGAGCTTGCTGCCTTGCAAACCTTTGATAAAGGCGCTTGAAAGCTTGGTCACAACGTCAGTATTTTCGCTGTAACTTTCATAGATGCGCCCCCAACGAATGTCCTGAGCCACCGCCACCACTGGCGCATAATCCCAGCGGATACCAGTCGCGACCATTTCTTCAGCGGTTGCCCTTCCTATACGTTGAACAAGATCGGGATCATTTGCCGCGCCTAACCCGATATTATGCGGATAGATGACAGCACCGATGACGTTATTATGACCATGTACAGCATCGATACCATAGATCAGTGGAATGCCCAACCGTGTCTCTAAGGCTTGCTGTTCAAAACCTTTAAGCATATCGACCCAGTTCTGAGGCGTGTTCGGATTGGGCGATTCGCCGCCGCCACTCAGCAATCCCCCGATAAATTTATCGGTAATATCGCCCGGAATAATGCCATTCTTTTCGACCAGTGTCATCTGTCCAATCTTTTCCTCAATAGTCATGCGCCCTAACAAATCTTTGACACGCTGTGCTACTGGCAGGCTTGGGTCTTGATAGGGGAAGGTTTGCTTCGCACTTGAACTATTGGGAAAAGTAATACTAAAGGCAAAAATCGTAATGAGCGTAATAAAAACTATTGAATATCGCCGCATCTCTAACTTCCTTATCGTAAAAAATTTCATTTCGCCCTGCGAACAACGCCATCACTAGCAACAGCAGTGTGCCACACTGCTGTTCATCTGCCAAGCTTTCTAACCGTCATTGGATCGGGTTGATCCTTACGCACTGAGTCAACGATTTTCGCGAAGATTTTAGACATGACGCTCCTGAATTGGTCAGGAGCGTCATGCTAGACTATTCCACTTCGTCACCGTCTTCCGCATCCCACGCAAGCATATGCGGTTCGGTCTGTGCATAACGTTTCCAGAATTCGTCGGTGTGTGCTTCTGCATCGGCTTTGACACCAAAGCGACTAAAGTAATCGCAGATGCGCGTTACATCGCGCAGCAGAATTGCATAGGCGCTGCGATTGCTGCTGATGTCTATCACCTGCGGGAAATCGATCAACGTGATTTGCCCCTCCCAATACAATACATTATAGGCTGAGAGATCGCCGTGAATGATGTTGTGTTGGAGCATCAGATCGATGTTACGCATTATTTCAGTGAACAGCGGCAGCGCTTCGGAACGCTTGAGGCTCAGTTCACTGAGCGTATGCGCCGCAGTGTGCTCGTCACCTACATACTCCATGAGAATCGCATTATCCGCTGTCGCGTAGGGCTTAGGTACGGCGGCCCCAGCACGGTACAAAGTATCGAGCGTTTTGTACTCGTACATAAGCCACGATGTATGAGAAACCTGTTCACCGAATGATGATTTCTTGCCTATAGCCCGCATAATGCGATGATCGTTGGTCTTGATGACGTGCCCTTCCTTGTTCAAGATAGCGCGTCCTTCCTTATACTGCTGATCGTTACGCAGATTTCGGAACATTTGCGGGCGATAAACTTTGGCGGCTAGCAGCGTCTTCCCGGTTGACGGAGTCGCCTGACAACGATAGACACTGGCTTCTTTGCCGCCTTTCACTTTCGCCAATACGTCGATGATCAATTCCTGATCAAAGAAACTACGCAGTGAAGATAGCAGCCAGCCCGCTTCGTGTTTGGACGGTTTATAGGTTATCTGAAAGCCACTCTCAATCGCGTTGGTATCGGCAATTTCAGAGAGCACCTGCTCCTGTAGTTTTTTCGGCGTATGTTTTGCTGTGGGCTTACGAGTGCGGCGTGCTTTTCGGTCAGATTGGCTAAACAGGTCTTCATAGTCGGTATACTGGTCTACATCGGAATCACTATGCGAATCGAACCGTGTATTGTTTAAATCATTAGAAGACAAGGTTGATTATCCCTTTAGAGACAAATGGTAGATTGATCAGAATCAGGATCGTTTGTGATAATCACAAACGACGCAGAAAAAGAATTTGGGAATGTGAGCAAGGGATAACACCCACTCACGCCGATAGTGAGTACGGCGGGTGGTACGCGAGGGGAAACTCAAACACTGCAAGCGCAGCGTTCTATAGAAGCTGGATGCTAACGAGACTTAAATTACTAAGCCAACTGACAGAATCTAAGCGTGTTAAGCGTTCCCTGGCGCACCATATACCGCAAGAACCGTTTTTACTTTAGCCATATCGTGACACCTTTCTCAACATGCTTACTGGATAATAAAAAGCATCATAGCACTGAATAATAAAAAATGGAAGATGGCTCAAATAAGCGCCAAGACAAACGCATCAAAATTTTTCTCACCTGAAAAAGTTTGGGGCAGGTTCAGCGGACAACGCTCGCGTTGTCCCTACCTCCAAACCATATTCCGTAGGGACAGGGCAAGCCCTGTCCGCTATAGGGTGGACCCTGAGCCGCCTCTCGTTAAGCCAGTTTTACTGTATCGTGCGTTTCGGCGGATTGGTACGCTGCCAGTACGGCTTCTACTGCTTTTAGCCCATCGCGCCCCGTAATCATAGGTTGGCGATTTTCCCGGATACTGGCGGCAAACTCGTCGATAAGCGCCTGATTGGTGTCGCTGCCCCAGTAATCCCACAGCGGGCGGCGATTAGGCTGGCTAAAAGTGATGTGATGTTGGGCAAAAGAATCGACGACAATTAAGCCGCGTTCACCCACAAAATCGATACGCACATTACCCCATGTTGGATAATAATTCGGACGGCTCCAACTGCAATCTAGGCCGACAAATGTACCGTTCGTAAACGTAATCATCAGGATACCCGCTGTATCAATATGTAATCCCGGCGCCGCGAATAGTGGGTGATCAGCGCTATCGGCTTCGGCGTATATTTCCGCGATTTCGCTATCAAATATCCAGCGCATCAAATCGACCACATGCACTGTGTGATCCATGACTGCCCCGCCGCCCGAAAGTCGCTTATCGACAAACCAATCGCGGTGATAGCCCGGATTTTCGCCCTGATTCGTGGCGTTGCAGCCAATAATGTTACCCAGTTTCCCCGCTCTTATCGTCGCATATGCTTCGCGTATTGGCGGGCTAAACCGCATGGGGAAGGCAGTCATCAGCGTTGCGTGGGCTGCATCCACTTGCTGCACGATAGCTTGCGCGTCTTCCAATGTCGTAGCGAGCGGTTTTTCGCAGAGAATATGTTTTACGCCCGCCGCAAGCGCCATCTCGACTTGTTCACGGTGGCGGTTATTCTCGCAGCAAATCACTACTCCGTCTGGTTTTTCGGCAAGCAGTGAGTCGTAATCGGAAAAAAAAGGCGCACCAAACTGATTGGCAAAGTGCTGGCCTCGCTCCGTGTTATCGTCGGCAATGCCGATCATCTCGACATCATGAATAGCACGCAAATTGCCAATGTAGGCTTCCGCGTGAAGATGGGCAAAACTCATCATTCCGATTCGCATCAATGTTTCCTCTACTTGGGCAGGGTCACAGGCTTGCCACTCTGTGCAGACTCGATGGCGGCAAGCCCAATTTGTAGCGCGGCGAGGGCATCTTCCGGTGTTACGGCAAACGGCAAATCGTTTACCACGGCCTCGTAAAAGTGCTGGATAATCGCCGCATAGGGATCAATAGTTAGTGGGCTTAAGGGCAACCCCACATCTGCCACTGCGCCCGGTTGTGTTTTGATATAGGATGTGATTGGTGCCGTCGAGTCGGAATCCCACTCGATCAACCCGCCAGTACCCGCCGCTTCGATCTTTGTGCGGAACATTCCCGGCGGGTAACACCACCCGCCCTCAAGATGCGCGATGGCTCCGCTGCGAAACCGCATCAGCACTTGGGCATAATCACTGATGCCACCCGCATCAGGGGGCGATACACGAGTATAAACACGCGCTACGTCGCCACCCAACCAACGCGCATAATCGTAGTCATGCACCAGCATATCGAGCAATGGCCCGCCAGATCGCGAAAAATCCATGAACCAACTGCCCGCTTCTTTTTGTGGGCGGTAGCTGACGCGGGTCAGCCGAAGTACCGCCAACTCTCCGATCTTGCCCTGAGTGAGCGCACGTTGGACGCTCTGGTATTGTGGAAAAAAGCGCACGACCTGTCCAATAAACAGACGAACCTGTGCAGCGTTACATGCCTCGATCATCTGCTGTGCATCTGCCAAAGTGCGTGCGATAGGTTTTTCGCAAAAAATATGCTTTTTTGCAGCGGCGGCTTGCAAGGTAAATTGAAGATGGAGATCCGTAGGAACGCAAATATCGACGACATCAACCAGCGGCAGCACTTCCGCTAATGTCTCGAAAACCTTGCCGCCATAGTGTTGAGTAAGCACTTCCGCACTGGCACGATTTGCACTGACGATGCCGACAAGCGTTACACCGTCAGTTGCCAGTGAATGCCATCCGGCGGCGTGTGTCGTGCCCATTGAGCCAGAGCCGATGATGACGACTCGCATAATCACCTTCCCTATTGGCAGACTCCCCTATCCCTTGACTGCGCCACTCATTAGACCTTTAATCAACTGACGCGAGAATACAATATAGATAATTATTACTGGCAGCATAGCGAGTGTCAGAGCGGCGAGCAAGGCCGGCCAATTTGTGCCATACTGCCCAGTGAAGGTCTGTATACCCAGAGTAATCGTTTTTGTTTCGTCACGCGGAGCCATAATGAGCGGGAACCACAAATCGTTCCAGATCGGGATCATCGCGAAGACCGTGACGGAAAACATCGCTTGTCGGATTAGCGGTATGACCAGACCAAAGATGCGATATTCACTAGCGCCGTCGATTCGTGCGGCATCTTTTAAGTCAATTGGTACTTCGCTTAAAAATTGCGACAGGATAAAAATAGCTAGCGGCAAGTTCTGGGCAACATAGACACAGATCAGCCCCTGCAAGGTTCCTGTCAACCCTAGGGCGGTGCTTAACCGAATAATGCTCACTGTGCCGAGACGGATTGGGAGCATGATCCCTAATGCCATATATAAGGCAAGGAGGGCATTGCCTCGGAACTTGTATTCTGAAATGGCAAAAGCTGCCATTGAGCCAAAAATCAGGGTGACTATTACCGATCCACCAGTCACAATTAAGCTGTTTTGCAAATACGTCAGGGCTTCTGCCCGCTTGAACACAGTCTGGTAGCCAAGGAGAGAGAACATGCTGCCAAGCGGAATTGTGTAGGGCTGACCAAAAATATCGCCCTGCTTTTTGAAGGAATTGATCACCGTCAGCACAATGGGGAACATTGCGATCAGCGAATAAGTTAGCAGAATGGCGTGTATCCCGATTGCCCCTAGCGCGTTTCCTACTCCAAATTGGTTGAACCGAGGCACAGCGACCCCAGACGAACTTTTGGAGTTAATTTTTGCTTCAACACTTGCCATAAGGTTTTCCTTGCTCTACCACCGCTAGTCTTAACCTTGAATCTTAGCGACACGCCGTTGCCAGCCGAACATATAGATCAATACGCCGCCTAGAATAATAACGAACATCATCGCCGCTATGGTGGTTCCCATTGTCGGGTTGCCGGGTTGCAGTTGGAAGCCATAGAATGTGCGGTAGAAGAATGTCCCCAGAATATCAGTATGGTAGTTGGGCGTTGCTAACAACCCCTGTGTGGCGTAGATTAAATCGAAGGCATTGAAATTACCGACAAACGTTAACACCGCGACGATACCGATAGTTGGCAGCAACAGCGGCAGCTTGACATGATAGAATACATTCCAAGGCGATGCCCCATCAACACGCGCTGCTTCCAGCAATTCATCAGGAATACCAAGCAATGCCGCCATGAACAGCACCATTGGTAGTCCGACCCATTGCCAAACCGACATGAGCGACACCACAATCAGCGCAGTGCGATCAGATCCGAGCCAAGGCTGGATGAGCGATCCGAGGCCGATACTTTTTAGGAGGCCATCGAAGATGCCCCAAATCGGACTGAGAATAAGGCTCCAAATGAAGCCGATGATCACGACGGAAAGCGTCGTTGGGGCAAAGATCAGGGTACGGTAAATCGCTCGTCCGCGCAGTTTCTTCACGGTGAGGAGGGTTGCCAGAAACAACGCCAATGGGTTTTGTACCAGCATGTGGATCAAGAAAAATACGATATTGTTGCCCAGCGCATTCCAGAAATGATCTGACCACTGCGGATCACCCAAAAGCGTTTGAAAATTCTGCAAACCCACAAAAACAGGCGGTCCCTGTACACTCTGATCGAAAAAACTGAGGCGCAGCGAATCGAAAAGTGGGTAGACCATGAAAAGCGTATAAATGACGAATGCTGGTAGTAGAAATACGACTATGTGGAACGGGAACGGCTTTCGAGCGATCCGCTGCATAGCTTAAACCCCATCTAAAACCTTATCGATCAATAGAAAATAATAATTTCGTCTAAAGTAGCGTCGTATTCTATTAGGCGAGGGGTACGCTAGATGGCATACCCCTCGTTAAAACTAAATCAATTCCGATACAGTGTCTACTTGGCGGCAGTCGCTTCCATCGTTGCAGCCATTGCAGGGGCAACGGGTTTGAACCATTTATCCATGTTGCCCTGAACGGTGTCAGCAGCTTGTTGTGGTGTCAACTTGCCAGACAGGAGCAAGGTGTTGGTGTTCCATAGGTCGGTTTCAACATCTGTGGCTGTACCTGTTGGTGGTACGGGCAGCAGGTAGGATGAACGGAGCGCCGAACCGCACTCTTGTGTCCAGCCGAGGAAAGTGTTCGCCAGCGGGTCGCTCAATGTAATCTTGAAGTTGCCGAGCGGGAAGAAGCCGGGTAGCCCTTGCGAGTAGATTGTCTCGAAGGGTTCTGAGGCAACATACGACAGGAAAGTCTTGGCAGCGTCGGCGTTCTTGCTGGCGGCGTTGAGACCGACTGCGATGTCGATCTGGTTGGATACGTAGCACTTGTCAGCACCTTTGGCGGGCGGAGCCTTGAATGCGCCCATCTTGAACGAAGCGGCAGTCTCGAAACCCGAAATTTCCCACGAGCCAGCCGGGAAGATTGCGGCCTTACCCGATGTGAACAGGTTTTGGCTGTCCGTATAGGTTTCCGCTTCGAAGCCAGTGCCGAGGTAGGGTGCCCATTTGCTCAGAGCATCGAAGGCAGCCAGAAAGCCCGGATCGTTGTATTTGCGGGTGCCTGCCAGCAGACCAAGATTACCGTCTTGACCGCCCCAGTAGTTCGGGCCAATGTTATCGAAGCCCATCGAGGTTTCAGCCCAACCATCTTTGACACCGAGTGCCAGAGGGGTCATCGACCCTTCCTTCTTGATAGCCTCAAGGAGGGCAAGAAAGTCTTCGTAGGTGGCGGGTTCTTTGAAGCCGTTCTTGTCGAAGTAGTCTTTGTTGTAGATGAATCCGTGCAATACGGAAGCCATTGGCACACAGAAGGTCGTCTTGTCGTCAGGGGTGCTCCAAGCGTGCTTGGCAAAGGTGCTGAAGTTTTCCATACCGGGCAGGCTGGTCAGATCGGCTAGGTTGCCAGCGGTATAGAGCGCCAGTGATTTGCTGAATGGACGGCAGGTGATCAGGTCGCCCGCTGTGGTGGAACTTAGTTTGGCGCTCAACACGCCATCGTATTGATCTGGTTTGGTCGGCTGGAACTTGACCGTAATGTCAGGGTGGGTCTTGTTGAAATCAGCGATAACGCCATCCCACAGTGTTTCGTCACCGGTACGCCAGCTCTCGATAGTTATCGTGGTGCCAGCAGCCTTCACAATAGTCGCGTTGGTGGCTTGTAGGGCCAGCAGCGCAATCGCGCACATGCCCAAGATACGACCTAGCTTCGATACCATTTTAGAGTTAAACATACGCTTTCTAACGCTCCTCATTTTCATAAGCTTTGTGGATAGGGGGTGTTAACGAAACAACCTGCCGATAGCGAACCCTTCCTTTCTATGTAGACTATACCTATAAACCCAGTTCTTTTTCCAACAGGAGTGCGCCCGCGCCTAGTAGAATGGAGCGTTCATCCTGCATGTTGGCAAGGATTTGGAATTCGCGCGTCATATAGGGAAACGCCCGCGCGCGAACTAGGTCGCAGACCTGTTCAAAAAAGGGATCGCCTAACTTAACCATGCTGCCAGATAGAATAATCATGGCAGGGTTCAATAGGTGGACGATTATCAACAGCGCATAACCCAAGTAAGTTACCACTGGATCAATTAACGCGATTGTGTCGCTGTCTTTTGAGAAAAGAGGATCTGCCAGCAGTTCCGGGGTAATCGGACGCTGGCCTATTGTCTGCGCCAAATGGGAGTCAGGAAAATTGACAATAAAGTTTTGAAGGTGACGTTTCAAACTCCACCAACTAACGACTGTTTCGAGGCAACCACGCCGCCCACAAAGGCAAATTTCGTCTAGACCGGGGAAGGGCGTATGGCCTATATCGCCTGCTGCAAAGGTATGCCCGCGTAGCGAGTGTCCATCAGAGATAATTCCAACACCGATACCAACCCCTATTTTGACGACCACCACATCTTTGACATGCTTCGCCAACCCAAAACGCGATTCACCAATAGCAATAATATCGCTATCGTTCCCGACATAAACAGGGGTTTGAAAGCGCTCCGAAATAATTTGAGCGAGTGGTAAATCTTTCCAGCCGAGATTACTGGCGAGAAAAACAGTTCCCGATTCGCTGTCAATAATTCCCGGCGTGCCCACCGCGATCCCCAATAACGGGCGAGTTGCTTGGTCGCGCAACGTCTCGATGATGGCAAAAACGAGTTGAAGCAGATCGGTAGACAACGCACCATTGATCGGCAAAGCAGTCTGGTCAATCACCTGCATCCGCAAATCAAGCAACGCGCCTACCACAAATAGGTCATCAACACCGATAGCAATGATTTGAAAAGCATCGCCATTGAAGGCGAGCAGCGTTGGCTTTTTCCCTACTTTGCTAACCTTATTGGCTTGCGGAGCGCTTCCGACCTTAAGCACTAAGCCACGTTGGATTAGGTTATGAGTTATTTCGCTCACGGATGGGCGTGACAAACTCGTCTCGCGCGACAAATCTACCCGCGAAATAGCGCTAGTCGCGTAGATAGCACGTAGCAAAAGCGTCTCGTTATGCCGCTTCAGATGCGCCGTGGTCGCTTTGTTAGCCGCCGAATTAAGCATAAGCCACCATTTTTGAACCACAGATTTTATAAACTAGGATTAATTCGTAAGGTTTACGAATTAATCTATCGAAATTTTTTGAAATGTCAAGCAACTCGATCCGTTTCAGGTTGTCAAGTTGCCTCATACCAAATGCAGAAAATAACATTCGATGGTGATGACATCGTTGGGATGCGCGTTTAGCGCTTCGTTTACTGTCCGAATACGACAAGACTCCCACTCAGACATGGCGCTAGATACAGACGGAAAGTTTGGTCTTGAGTCTGCTTGCCCTGCCGAAGCAGTTGCTACAATTGTCTGTTAAAAAAATGATGCTAAACTATGGCATTAAGCGTATCAATTATCCTTTGAACAACACCCAATAATGAAACACAAACATCGACTCATCACACTTTTTGTTTCCACGGCAATTGCGCTCAGTTTGCTGCAAGTTTTTATGCCACCCCTAAAGGTACATGCCGCCCCACGCAATGATCTTTTTGCCAATGCTACCATCATCCCGCCCTTCACCGTTGTGCAAGATACTTCTGGCGCAAGCCTCAGTTCAAGCGATCCAATTTTTTGTCATGCTGTCACCGATACGGTGTGGTTCCGCTACACGCCTGCTGCTACGCAAACCATTATTGCAAGGACGATTGGCAGCGACTATGATACAGTACTAGTCGCTTTCACTGGCTCCGAAAGCAATTTGACGGTAGTAGCCTGCAATGACGATATTGCACCGGGTATTGCTTCGGAAGTCAGTTTCACGGCAGCGGCAGGTATCACCTACGCTTTTGCGGTCGGCAGGTCTACATCGCAGGGGTCAATTTCGACAACATTGAAGTTTACGCTTGAGGAACTGCCTGCCACTACCAATGATCTTATCGACAATTCTGAAGCGGTGTCATCGCTGCCTTACTCACATCGTGAGGATGTTAGCAGTACGACTAGCGTTAACGATCCGATGCTGTGTACTAGCGGTGGCACAGCAGTAAACACCGTCTGGTTCCGCTACACCTCTCCGATCAACCAACTGATCGATGTGAGTACACTGGGCAGCAACTACGATACTGTTTTGGCAGCCTTTTCGGGTACTACAACGAATCTGGTAAGCATTGACTGCAACGATGATTTCCCCAATGCTAATCACACTTCACGATTCAGAATCAATGCAACTGCTGGAGTGACCTACTATTTCATCGTGGGCAGCGTGAATGCGCCTTCGACTCCGGCGCTGCTGCAATTTAATCTGGGTACTCCCATTGCTAATGATGAAATTAATGGAGCATTGGTTATCCCAGCGGCAGCCGCAAATTACTCAAATAACCAAAACACTGTCTTTGCCCTGCCGAACAGCAACGATCCACCGTTATGTGGGGTGGCAAATAACACCGTCTGGTACAGGTATACCCCCACCACTAGCAAAATTGTCAACGTTGATACCAGTGGTAGTGCCTACGATACAGTCCTTGCCATATACATAGGTACACCGAATGCACTAATACAAAGGGCATGTGGCAACAACGCCAGTCCGGTTGATTTGACTTCTTTAGTCAGCGGCTTTTACGCGACTGCCGGGACAACCTACTATATTATGGTGGCGAACAATGAGCCGTCGCCGCTTTCCAACGATTTGAAACTTAACTTTTCGGTCAGAACCCCAAGCTGCACCAAAGCCATTGATGTGATGTTTGTGGTCGAAGGATCGAGCAAAGTTTTTGCATCCGACTGGGAACTGATGAAAGGTTTTATCAACAATGTGGCTGCCAGTTTTATGATTGGCTCCTCGGCGGCCCGCTTGGGGATTATTCAATTCTCGACGGGTGCAGCCCTCACGCTGGATCTCTCAAGCAATGCTACCAGTGTTTATCAAACAGTAAGTAGCATGAGTCAGTTGGGTGGGTCTGTCAACGTAGCGGCGGGGTTGAGTCTCGCCCAGTCACGATTGATGGCTACCGGGCGATCTGGTGTGTATCACGCCATTATCCTGCTAACAGCTGACAAAAATGATATAGGGGGCGATCCAGTAGCGGTAGCCAACAGTGCGAAATTAGCAGGCATACGCCTATCCTCCGTAGGCATGGGCGCAAGCATCAATGCGGCGCAACTGAACGCTATTGCTACTGATCCCGATTCACTCTTTATGGTTGTCGTACCGAACGCAGCCCAACTGACTTCTGCACTACAAAATATATTGGCAGAAACGTGCATCGCAGCGAAGCAGACCAAAGACACCTTTGGCATCTTCCGACCCAGTAGCAGCACGTTCTATCTCAGGAATAGCAACACGACAGGCTATGCCGACATCTCGGCTAATTTTGGCGGATCAACCGATCTGCCGTTGGTGGGGGATTGGAATGGCGACGGGATCGCCACGATTGGCGTATATCGCTCCGGTCAATTTTTGCTCAAAGACGTGAATAGCAGTGCCGCGCCGATTGTCTATAGTTTTGTGTTAGGCGTTCCCGGCGACCTGCCAATGGCAGGTCGCCGGGAACGGCGATGGTCGCGATGGCGTTGGCGTATTCCGTCCTTCTAATGGGTTGCTCTATTTGAAGAATGGTCTGACCACAGGCTATGCCGATTTCGCAATGGTGCTGGGTATTCCCGGCGATGTGCCTGTGGCGGGTGATTGGAACAGCGATGGCATGGATAGCCCCGGTGTATTCCGTCCTGCCAGCGCGACGTTTTATCTCTCGAACCAGATCATTAATGGCAGCGTCTTTGCCGGCTCGGTATTCGGCTACGGCGGCTGGGTTGTTGGCGATGGCGCTCAGGACAGCCTGTTCGAGGCCCGCGCTGTCGGAGACCTGAGCCAGGCCGAGCTCTTCGACGACGCTGGACGGCGACTTGCCGGT
>JBDTVG010000049.1:0-64929 GCA_040007395.1 Chloroflexota bacterium | reverse complement strand
TTTTTTCTCCTTACCTTGACTCTACTCCCCTTAGTACTTTTTTGAAATGCACCCCCGGCTAGCCACCATATTGACCGGGACACGTTGTGCCTCTGTACAGTTCACGAGGGTATGCACCTTAAAATTCACGGTACCGCGGTACTGAGTATCTTGTGTGTAGAGGGCAGTGAGATCACTGATCAGCCAAGGATCAGCCAGTACATAATAGGCTACATGACCGTTTCCGCATATCTCCATAGAAACAGGCATTTTTACACCCTTTATTTCCAGTGAGTGACTTAACTCATAACGACATGCAAGTTAGGCGGAAAGATCTTGACAGGATGGTAACCCCTTCGAGGAACTCGGTTATGGTTGGATATTCGGCTGGCATGGTAACTTTACACGCCGAATGAGAAACTTAACCGCTTAGTCAATCCTCTATTGTACGTTACGCAATCGAAAGGCTTTCCTCGGCAATGACTTGACGGATATAAGCCCATGCCTCTGCTTCAGTATTATAAAAGCTGGCACGCTTGTAATGCGCCAAACGGAAAATTGTCTCCGCCATAATTCTCACAAAAGAATTCGCGCCAATCATCAGCAACTGCCCACTGGCAGGGTGTTCAAAAGCGGGTGCATCTTGTTTGGCAGTGATAACATTCGCAGGGATGTGCCGTACATCGCCAAAGTTCATAACCGTATGCACTTTGAAATCTACGGTGTTACGGTAACGGTTATCGCGTGGGTACAAAGAAGTGAGATCGGTTATGAGCCAAGGATCAGCCAGTACATAATAAGTAACATGACCTTGTTCGCGTAATTCCATAGAAACAGGCATTTTTCATTTCCTTTATTCCCGGTAAGCGCCTCAAATCGTTACAATAAAATTGATTTGATTGCCATAGTATAGGGTAAAATAAAGGCTACCCCTATAAAGGTTGTGTCGCAGTTTTAGCAAACGCGAAGGCAACCTGCAAAACGCATAAATATTGTGGCGCAATGTCACCTTTATAGTTCACTAATGAACACAAAGCGCTATAATAGTCTTAACCACTTGAAAAAATATTTCCCGGCTATAAGTCGAGATTGTTTGCTCCTTTAAGATCAAAGTTCAGTTAACTGCTCAAACGCAGAGAGAAGGTCTACCTTATGACCATTGCATCGGCGGAAGCTCCCGCCAACTATCAATCTATCGACTATCATCTCCGACCCATGGAACCGCGCGACAGTGCGGCCTACCGTAACTTGATGGCGACCAGCCCCGAAACAGGTCTTATCACCATTCAGGTTATCTTCAAGGAAGACCCCTATGAGATGCTCATGCAGCGTCGGATCGGGCAAATTGTTGTGGTTGCCGAAGCCCCCGACGGAACTGTGGTGGGCAGTGGCGCTGCCGATGCACGCCCGATCTGGTTCGAGAAGCAACCCGTTCAAGCCGTCCACCTGCATAACCTGTTGGTGCATCCTGACTATCGCCAGCACGGAGTAGCCACAGCGATTACTCAGTGGCGCATCAACTGGGCGCGTGAACATTATGGCGAAAACGTCCTGATCTTCGCGGAGATTCAGCAGAACAATGTTGCGTCGTTCAAGAATGCGTCGAAGTGGGCAACTGGCTTTGGGCAACCTCGCGAATCCGGCTTTGTGCGTGTATACCACCAGCCACTTACACCGCTCAAAGGCGTGGCAGTTCGTGAAGCTGTCGAAGCCGACTATCCTACCATTGTCGAAGGATTGAACAATTACAATCGCGATGTGAACTTCACCCGCTATGTTACGAGTGACCGCTTGCACCGCAACCTTGAGCCAATTCATGGGCAGGTGTTCCGACGACGCTTTGTAGCGGTGCAGGATAATGCGATCGTCGGCGGCGCAGTCCTCAGTACCCACGACCCCTCGGTGGAAACCCGTATGATCCGCGCTCCCTATCTTAACCGATTGGTCGCCCGTCTCAGCGGCATGATCCATACCGACGATGTGATACACGGCGGCGAGATCGATGGAATCTGGTTCAGTCCGGGGCATACGGATGCTGCCCATTACCTGATCGAGTATTTGCGTTTCCGCGCCTACCCGGAATCGCGGGCGATCAATATCACGGTCAGCAATCCCAAGTCGTGGGAAGCGACGCGCATTTCACATTGGCAGCCACACACGATTCTCAGTGTAGCCTATCTGCGCCCACCGCAGCTACAGCTTTATGATGAATCAACGGCGAAGGAAAAACCACACAATACATCCGATCAACCACTGTAACAACCAGCAGGTGAAATTATAACTTTCCTTTTGGGCGATCTTGGCAATCGCCCACTTCAAATCCCTCACGATGTCGTGGGGGATTTGCATATATTCTTGTTTTGCTTCTTTCCAAACCGGCAAGTAACGATTAACGATTAGCATCTCACCTTACGCAGAAGGTATTTTTATGCAAAGCAACCATCACCCTAAATCCCTCTCCCAAAGGAGAGGGATTTTTAACCAGCCGGATCTTGCTCCCCTCGCCCTGCGGGAGAGGGGCCGGGGGTGAGGGCCATCTAGCCTAAAATAAGTCGTGCGTAATGTGAGTTAGCATCAAATTCAGGGTTGCTGTGTTGAACTGGTGGGACGTTGGCTGTAGCCGTAGCGCCCGATCATCAGGACGAACAGCACCGGAATTAATTGTTCGATCTGCCATGTGTTTCCTGTGCGGTATACTCGTTCTAAGTATTGATTGTGGCTGTCCCCGACGGGCAAGATGAGTCGTCCGCTTTCGGCAAGCTGCGCCCTGAGTACATTCGGCACAGCAGGGGCCGCCGCCGAAACCACAATGGCATCAAACGGAGCCATATCTGGCAACCCCTGACTGCCATCTCCTTCCAAAATCTCAACGTTTTCGATGCCTAGCGCTTCCAGATTTTGGGCAGCACGCTGCGCCAGTACACCGTGACGCTCAATGCTGGTCACATGGTTGGCAAGCTGGCACAAGATCGCGGTGTGGTAGCCCGAGCCCGTACCGATCTCAAGCACCGTTTCGTGCCCACTCAGTTGCAAACACTGTGTCATATAGGCGGTGATAAAAGGCTGGGAGATCGTCTGGTCGAAGCCGATGGACAGAGGGCTATCGTGATAGGCGAGGTGTTGTAACGTTTCAGGGACAAAATGATGACGTGGTACTTCGCGCATCGCCATCAAGACCCGCGCATCGAAGATATTCCGAGCTTCCAACTGTTCCTGAACCATCTGTTGCCGCAAACTGTAAAAGTCCAGGGATGTCATGCTATCGTGCCTGTTCATTGATGATAATCGGCATTATACACCGAACCGCAAAAACGGGTAAGAAATTTTCGTCACCTTTTTCGCCATGATTTTGACCCTGTTTCGGCACAATAGTTTTAAGCTATAATCCCCTACTATGGTGGATCAAACATTGACGCAAACTCGCTTCTGGACAATCGCAGATACACATCTTTCTTTTGGCAAACCCAAGCCGATGGCGCGTTTTGGCGACCAATGGATCGACCACCCGGAGTCCATTGCGACGGCGTGGAAGCGCGACATCGCGCCGGACGATGTAGTGTTGATTCCGGGCGATATTTCGTGGGCGCAAACCGTCACGAAGTTCGAGGCCGATCTCGTGTGGCTTTCGGCGCTGCCGGGGCGCAAGGTGCTAGTGCGTGGCAACCACGATCACTGGTGGAAAGAAATCGGGCAGGTGCGTAAGATCGTTGAGCCGTTCGGCTTCTATGCTTTGGAAGGGGATAGCATTACATTAGATGGAGTGGTGATCTGCGGCGCGATGGGCTACCTTGCACCGGACGATCCCTATTACGTCGAAGACCCCCGCAAAGATCGCTATCACCGTGAATTGACCCGGCTGGAACGTGCGCTCAAACATGGTACAGAACAGCGTACACCGGGGCAAGTGATGATCTTGATGATGCACTATCCGCCGTTTACCTCGGAAGGTAAACCAACAGGATTTGTGGATCTGATTACCCAGTATCAACCGACGATTTGCGTATACGGGCATTTACATCGTCGCAGTGAATGGGATGTGGCTTGCAACGGATTGTACAATGGCGTAAGGTATGTATTAACCGCCGCCGATTATCTTGAAATGACTCCGCATTTATTGCTAGACCAAGAATAAAGGATTGCTGCTGTGGGCCTTATCTACTATCGTGTAAAACCAACTGTACTCGCGGACTTGCGTCCCCTTATCGAAGCGCATGAAAGCGAATTGGTCGGCCCACGCGCACGCGGCTACTGGTTTGACCGCCCCGACGAATACGACTATCTTGGCGTGCGCGATACTGCTCGCGCCCTTGATGAAGCGGGACGGGCTAATGCGCTTGAACAGCTTGAACTCTCCGAAGTGCAAGCCCACAGCCTCAGCCTGTTAGATATTACGCTGCCTAGCGACGGTCTGGAGTTTCCGCCAGCGTTGTTCATGAGCAGTGTCGATCCGGTGGCGCTGCGCCGCCAGCTTCGTGTGGCACACAAACGACTGGGCGATGACCCTGAAACGGCAGCGGGGCGTTTTGTCCAAACGGAGCGCGATCCGCGGTTTTCGGCCTATCTGGATAAGCAGATGCGCCATCTGCGCGAAACGCTGCCAGCCGTATGGCGCTTGCATGAACATACTGCCGAAACAGGCGATGCACTGCTCGTCGTCGATTTACGCGCCCGCGATCTTGAAATTCCTGAGGAAGTGGAACTTCTCAGCGCCTACTAAAAAGACGCTGTTGGGTTAGCTCATACTTATTTACATAGGAGCCACTCGCGCTCCACGCTCATCAGGAGTTTATCCGATGGATAACGCATCCCACACGAGTCTGCAATGGTTGGCACAGCAGCACTTCGAGGAACAACGTTCCCTGCGTTCGGCGGAAGATAACCTATTCAATTGGGCGACCTCGCTCTTTTTTGCAGGATTGGGGGCGCTCACGACGCTCAAAGGGTTCAGCGGCGGCAACTGGACTCTTATCTGGCGGCTACTGCTGATGATCGGCGTGTTGGGTTTTGATGGCACGATCTTGATGATGGCCTACCTGATGCGACGCAGCTACCAACGCAACCAGCGCGAACTCGCCAGCATCATCGTTCAGATTACCCCTGTGAATTTGTCTAAGTCGGGCGCAGGGCTGGACGAAGGTCAGCTATTTTTCTACTTGCGCTGGAGCGCAGTAGGTGGATTGGGCTTCATCACCCTTTGCCTGATCTGGATGTTGGGCTAGACTGAGGCCGCACCGGATCTGATAATAAGAGCGCGTTTGAAAATGCGAAAGAACCCCTATCCCCAGCCCTTTCCCCGCAAGCGAGGAAAGGGAGAAAGCCCCAGATTGAAGTCCCTCCCTGCTTGCGGGGAGGGATTTAGGGTGGGGTCAACTGAATATTCAAATACACTCTAAAAGTAGATAGCGCCGGAATTGCCAAAACTATGGATAGTCACCGTCGGGCTAATATGCAGCCTGAGTGGGATCTTGCTGCTAGTCATTACGCCGCGCAGTTGGGACTGTGAACGTAGCCCAGTAACCACAGTAAGCTATACACCCGATGGACAGGACATCCTGATCCTGCGAGATTTTGGGCAACAAGCTGAACTATGGAGAAGCCAAGACGAACAGCCTCGCGCCATCTACAATTTTGCTGGTCATACACGAGGTATCAATAGCGCCAGTTATGCCCCGGATGGCAAGACAATACTCACGGGTAGCGATGACGGTACAGCCAAGCTATGGGATATTGCCAGCGGACAACTGCTGCACACCTTCCAAAACCATCGTAAAGGCGTAACGAGCGTGAGCTACGCACCAGACGGCAAGACGGTGCTCACGGGTAGTGTTGATAGTACTGCCAAGTTGTGGGACATTGCCAGCGGGCAAGTGCTGCACACCTTCCAAAGCTATAGCGATGCTGTCTATAGTGTGAGCTACGCACCCGATGGCAAAACGGTTCTCACGGGTAGTGGTGATGGTACGACCAAGCTATGGGATATTGCCAGCGGGCAACTATTGCACACCTTCCAAGGCCAAAGCGCAAGCATAAGAAGTGTGAGCTACGCGCTGGATGGCAAGACGATCCTCACGGGCAGTCTTGACCACACAGCTAAGCTGTGGGACACGGCTAGCGGGCAACTGCTGCACACCTTCCAAGGCCATCGCGATGCCGTATTGAATGTCAGCTTTGCGCCGGATGGCAAAACGATACTCACAGGTAGTGCTGATAGTACTGCCAAACTGTGGGATACGGCTAGTGGGCAACTGCTACACACTTTCCAAGGCCATCGCGATGCCGTATTGAATGTGAGCTTCGCGCCGGATGGCAAAACGATACTCACAGGTAGTGTTGATAGTACTGCCAAACTGTGGGATACGGCTAGCGGACAAGTGCTGCATACTTTCCAAGGCCATAGCAATAGTGTATCAAGTGTGAGCTACGCACCCGATGGCAAGACAGTGCTCACCGCTAGCATAGACAACACGATCAAGTTGTGGGACATCGCTACAGGAGACTTGCGGAGTACGCTGCCAAACTCACTTCACACGGGGGGGTATCTCAAGTGTGAGCTTCGCACCGGATAGCAAGACGCTCCTCACGGGCAGCTTCGACAGTACTACCAAGCTGTGGGATACCGCTAGCGGACAACTACTGCGTACCTTCCCAGGTCATGGTGATCAGGTAACGAGTGTGAGCTACGCACCCGATGGCAAAACGGTACTTTCGAGCAGCATTGACGGTACGATCAAACTGTGGGACACCGCTAGCGGGCAACTGATGCGTACTTTCCAAGATCTGGATGGTACCGTATGGAGTGTGAGCTACTCACCCGATGGCAAGACGATCCTCATAGGCAGTGGCGGTATAGCCAAGCTGTGGGACACTGCCAGTGGGCAACTGCTTCGCACCTTCCAAGGCATAGCGCAAGGATAATGAGCGTGAGCTTTGCACCAGACGGTAAGACGATCCTCACAGGCAGTGCTGACGGTACGGCCAAGTTGTGGGATACCGCCAGTGGGCAACTGCTGCATACCTTCCAGAACAATACTGGAAGCATTTATAGTGTCAGCTACGCATCGGACGGTAAGACGATACTCACGGGCAGTGGTGACGGTATTGCCAAACTGTGGGACACAGCCAGTGGGCAACTGCTGCGTACCTTCCAGAGCAATACCAGTGGCTTATTAAGTGTGAGCTTCGCACCCGACGGCAAAACGGTAATCACGGGCAACTTTGACGGCACGGTCGCACTGTGGGACACCGCCAGCGGGCAACTGCTGCGTCTGCTCTGTCCGCGTTTGTTGGACAATATTTGGTTGCTCATCGGTGCTGCGTTAGGATTAATGCCTTGGATCGTGTCGTTCGCCCGCCCCAAACACGGATTCCTGCATAAAGTTTGACGTTCATGTTAACGATAAGTGCGATTGACCCCACCCTAAATCCCTCCCCGAATTCAGGGAGGGACTTTCAGAAATGTATGGCTCCCTTTCCTCGCTTGCGGGGAAAGGGTTGGGGATAGGGGTCAATGATATTGCACTTGTATTTTACATGAACAAAATTTGATCAGTTCGCCAAAGGCAGCAAATAGCATAGGAGGCCTCGATTGACCAACGCTCGAACGTTCTCGGTAAGAAATTTACTTACCCTGAATCTACTGTTGATCTTCATCCCAATCACCATCCTTGCGCGGCTGCTCAACTGGGGCGATGTGATTGTTTTCGCGGGGTCAGCCCTAGCGATTGTGCCACTGTCGAGCTTGATCGGGGAAGCGACTGAAACGCTTGCCGTCAAACTCGGTCAGCGGCTTGGCGGACTGATCAATGCAACGTTAGGCAACGCCGCCGAACTGATCATCACGATTTTTGCGCTGCGGCTTGGCCTGACCGATCTTGTCAAAGCGTCTATCGTCGGCTCGATTCTGGGCAATCTGCTGCTGGTGATGGGCATGAGCTTCGTCGTCGGTGGCTTAAAGAACGGCCTACAGATCTTTGAACGCCGCACCGCTTCAATGAATTCCACAATGGTGATCCTCGCCTTTTTGGTGTTAGCGATTCCATCAGGCTTCGATTCGGCGCTGCTGTCCAGCGGCGATGCCAGCAGCCGCGAACTGTTTTTCAGCGAAGGCATTGCGATCATCATGATCACGCTGTATGCGCTGTCGATGCTCTACGCTTTCCGCGATCCACAAGCGCGGCTGTTAGGCGAACCAGAGGAAGTGGAAGCAACTGAGGGTTCTGAGCCAGTGAATCTACGCGGCGCAATCATTATGCTGGTGCTGGCAACGATTGGCATTGTGCTGATGAGCGAGTCGTTGGTCGGGACAGTTGAACCTGTCGCTCACAGCATCGGCCTCTCAGAGTTCTTCGTCGGTATTATCATCGTCCCGCTGATCGGCAATGTGGCGGAACACGTCGTTGCGCTGCAAGTCGCCTACCATAACCGCATGGATCTCAGTCTGGGCATCTCGCTCGGTTCCAGCCTGCAAATCGCGTTATTCGTTGCGCCCGTGCTGGTCTTCGTCAGTTTGCTGTTCCCGCAAAAACTGCTGCTGGTGTTTAATCCCTACGAACTGCTGGCACTGGCAACGGCTTCTATTGTGGCGGCGTTGGTTGCGCAGGACGGTGAATCGAACTGGATGGAAGGGGTGCAGCTACTCGCGCTGTACTTTGTGTTGGCGCTGGCTTTCTTCCTGCTGCCGTTGGCGATGAACGCGCCCACGGCCCATTGACGACAATCGCCTCAAAATGAAAGATGGAGTTTCAGGCGGACAGGGCAAGCCCTGTCCCTACATCCAAACGGGGTTTTGTAGGGACAATGCTTGCGTTGTCCGGCATTTTGCTTACAATTACGTGAATATGATCGGGTTTTTGGAGGGAGAATATAAATGGAAACGCCTGAAGCGCCGCGCAGACCAAGACGCAAAAAAGAACCATCCGAAATACCCACCGACGATGCTTCCACAGAAGAAACTACGGCTAAACCAGCACGCAAGCCGCGTAAACCCAAAGCCGCCCCAGAGTCAGTATCCGATGCCGAAATGATCGCCGCAATAGTGACCCCTGTTGACACCGACACGGTTGTAACTCCTGCCGAGTCGCCAGACACCATTCTGCCTGCACCGGATAAACCGCTCGTCTTTACGTTTCCGGCTGATACTTCGAGAGTGCCAGAGCCGACGACACTTTCGCCCTTGTCGCCCATTAGTCCGGCACCCAATGCCAATGACAATGAGCCGGAACTGTACAAACCACTCATGTCACCACCGCCGCAAACGCCACCACCAGCGCCCATCAAACCCTACAACCCACCCACACAAGCCAACCCGAAACCGATCACTATCTTACGCACGGTTGTCCTTCGTAACATCGAGATCGGGCAGAAGTATTCCGCTAGTGCTGGAAAGAACTTGCGGGAGCAAACGGGTAAACTCGCCGAACCCATTGGCAACGCCCGCTCCGAAGCCAATAAAACCTTGCAGCGCTGGCAGCACAGCCTCGAAACCGACGATAGCGCCGTCGTAGCGACCACCCTGATCGCCATCATTGTTCTAGTCGTGCTAACTTTGCTCGTGGTCGCCCTGCTGCAACGCTAAAAATGATTGGAAGCCCCTTTCTCAGGGCAATCGCATCAAAATGGACAGGGCAAGCCCTGTCCCTACGTCCAATCGATAGTGTGTAGGGACAACGCCCGCGTTGTCTGTCGGCATCTTTCTAAGGCCAGTGCGGATAATTTTTGATGCTAGGCGCGGGGGCGAAAGCGATAGATGCGTCCTTCGCTCACCGAGAGATAGATCCAGCCTTCTGGACTGACCGCTAACCCAGTGAGGTGGTCAGGGTAAAAAGACAGCAGATACAGTGACGCATCCGCGATACTTGGCGAAGTCGTTTGCGGATCGGGCAGCAAGCGCTGAACCGTAGGCGACCCATTTGAATCGAACGTGACCAGCGCCAGCGAAAAGCCTGCCATCTCCTTTGCATTCCACGATCCACTCAGCGCAACGAGCAAGCCATTTTTGTAGGCTGGGAACGCATCCTGACGGTAGAACGACACGCCCATTGGATGGCTATCTGCCGCAAAAGTCGCGATAGGCTTCAAGGTTCCTGTGCAGTTGTCAATCTTGTTAATCGGTTGTGCTTGAGCATCGCAGCGAGGCCAGCCAAAATCCGGCACCGCCGCGCTGCTCGATCCATTGGATTGCGGGATCATATTCAGTTCGGCGGGCAGGGACGGGCGTTCATTATCCACGATGTACAATGCGCCTGTCAGTGGCGACCAGTCGAAATCGTAGCTGTCGTGCAAGCCACGCGCCACGATCTGGGGATCGCTGCCATCCAGCGCAAAACTCAAGAGCGCTCCTCGACGTAGATCGGTTTCGACACAAGACTCACAACTAGCGCCCTTTGCCACATAGAGGCGCTTGTCCGGCCCAACGCGAATATTGCCGAGCCAACCGCCTGCCCCCCCCGGCAGATCGCGCGCAATGATCTGCTGTTCATCGGCTGTGCCATCGTTGTTGGTGTCGCGCAGCCGCACAATCATCGTATCGCCCGCGACATACCATGCGCCATCATAGTACGTCAGTCCGTTGGGCGGTTCGGGCAACCCCGCTGCAAACGTCTGCGGCGCAGGATATGGCGCGACCAGAAATCCGCTGCTATCTGGCTTCAATCGGATAATCTCGCTAGTGGCGGGCCGCGCAAGATACAGCGATCCATCGGAACCAAAAGTCAGCGCCGTAATCGAAGCGATGCCTTGCACAAACGGATATTCGATCAGCGTTTCGGGACACATGGTCAGCGGCGCACGCGGATAGCGGATATTGTTGGCGCACGGCGGAATCGCTGTCGGCGCAGCATGGAGTGTTATCGTATTGGGGAGTAGGGCTAGCAAGCCAATTAGAATCAGTGCAGCGAGTCTATAATTCAAACCAACGATCCTTATTGTGTGTCGCGTGGTCTATCTTAGCAGATTGTTCGCAGCTTCCCGAATTACGGCTATCGTGATAGCCTACGCGAGAAGCCAAACGAGGAAACCGTGTAGTCTAATGAAATCAAGGATAGTTCTGCTCATAAGCGAATTGTTGATGTTTGGATTTGTGGTATCTGCCCTAATCCCTTCAAGCATTAGGGCACAAGAAATACTCACCCCTACACCAGAAGGACATTCAAGTTTAAAAGATGCTAGCGGGTTTGAAATGGTCTACATACCCGCGGGAAAGTTCGAAATGGGTATTTCGAGAGACAATTTTTTGAATGTTTGTACAACTGTATTAAAAGCAGGTGATACTAACAGATGTATAAATCTAGCTGACGTAACTCAAAAAGAAACTGATATTTTTCAGGTTCATACAGTCGAAGTCAGCGCTTTTTGGATGGATAAATACGAGGTTACCATCGAAAAATACGCAATATGTATGCAACCAGGCCCTACGAGATATTGCCTAAAGATAGTTAATGCTTCTGGTCCCAAGCTCGATGACAATCCGCAAAAGCCGCAGGTAGGTGTAGATTGGTATGATGCTATGTACTTTTGCAATACAAGGCGGGCTAGGTTAGCAACCGAAGCTGAATGGGAATATGCAGCTAAAGGACCTCAAAACAACAATTTTCCTTGGGGAAATACATTTATAGAAGCAAATGTAGCGCCTTCTACAGGTACTTATCCAGTAGGCAGTGTCTTGGCCAACAAAAGCTGGTCGGGGATATACGATTTATCTGGGAATGCGGCTGAGTGGGTTGAGGATCGACTTGTAGAATATGTTCCTAATGATAAATGGATGGGTGCAGATGATGTTATGCATGTTATCCGTGGAGGTTCTTGGGCTAACCGAACTATTCAATTGACCACTTTTGATCGTGAATTTGTTGAACCATCTAGTTCCGACTATACAATTGGCTTTCGCTGCGTGCGTTCTAGCGATCCGCTTGGCGATTGAAATTCAATAACTCATTAATGTACTGTTGTGGCATTGGGTAGCAGGGTGAGTCTATAAGTCCAACTGGCGATCCTTATTGTGTGTCGCGTGGTCTAGTGATTCTTGGTAAGCTCTACTTTTAAGCAAACTGTAGGATTCCTGCCAAGATAGCTTCCTCTTGTGTTAAGGTTGGCAGTGCTGTCAACTCTGGAATAGTCCATCGTCGTACTTGGGTTTCACCCATATGCCGACATGCTATAGTGTGGTCGAAAATACCCCATGGAAAGCCCATATTGCCTATTTCAACCAAGTTGATAACGCCCGATATGGATTGGGTTGCTGCATAAATCTGATGTTTTTCTGTATATACAATCATCACGAGATCATGATGCCATGCTAAATAATGAACATAGCAGCCAAAGGCTGGATTGTAAGTTTTAATCGTCCAGCCAATTAACGCCCCTCTGTCTAGAATCTCTCTCAGCTTATAGTCGGCATGAGTGCGATTTCCTCCTATTTTATAGCGAGATTCAACCCATACTACCCAACCTTTTTCAGGATGAATAGCTGCGGCGGAAATTGTATTTGTAAACTGTTCATCATCAACAAATTCAATAGGGCGGCCCAATGCAATTCCGGCTTTTCCGATAGTTTCAGTATCGAATTCGGCATACACTTCAGACATATCTTTAATAAACTCTGGTTTCGCTGGCTTCATATCATTGTTAACCTATTGCAATTTGAAACCCCTACTACGTTTTACATGATACGTCTGATGTGGAATCGCCTTTTACCTCATGAATAGACAGTTCGCGCATCGAGTTAAACGGACAATCGCAAACACGGACCAAGCTATAGTGCGGATTGTCAAATCGAATTCACATTAGACGTATGATCCTATCTGTCTCATAAAACGTGTGAGTCACAAAGTCTATTATACCCTTCGCTCTAAAATCATTTTGGCGATTGAAATCCAATAGCGGGCGAGACACACTCTCGATCAACATTCCGCCTATTATATTCTCTGCATTCAGTTCTACCCTGTCGCGGACAGGGCTTGCCCTGTCCCTACCGCCAAACGGGATTTCGTAGGGACAATGCTTGCGTTGTCCGCCAGCTTCTCCTTCATCACCACGCGGATATTTTTGATGCGTTTGCCCTACGCCGCCCCAGTGAAATTCTTACATTTTATTGAAATAACGCATACAATAATCCAATAGACCAATGGTAGACTTATCGTCGAAGTCAGAGTCTCGGAGAAGCTAGTGCCTGAACCTGATCAGATGGTCGCAGTACGCGAGCGAATGCAGCAGGAACGCACCGTCTGGATGGCAACGACCCGTCCTGATGGTCGTCCCCATGTCGCGCCGATCTGGTTTGTGTGGCATGTTGACCGCGCCTACATCATGACAGGTGGAGTCAAACTCGCCAATGTGCGGCATAACGGACTAGCAGCGCTCAACACCGAAGACGGCGATAATGTCGTGATTGTCGAAGGCACAGCCCGCATTATCCCCGCTGACGATCCGTTGTTCCAAGCAGTCGCCCAGCGTTTCATGGAAATCTACGATTGGGACATCAGCACGAGTGTCGGTGAACAACAGTTGATCGAGATTGCCCCGGTCAAGACTCTGGCTTGGAAAGCATAATCAGGCTTATTGTTTTTGAATGTCCAAGAAGTGAGAAGCGCGAAACGCTTCCGAAATGAGAGTTAACTCATGATGCGATTTGACCGTTTCACCGAGCGTGCTCAGGATGCTACTGCCCGCGCTTACGAGATCCTGCAACGCTACGGACATAACCAGATAGACACGGAGCATATCCTCTTGGCGCTGCTGGAACAGCCCGAAGGGATCATCCCGCAAATTTTGGAGAAAATGAACGTCGATCAGGAAGCGATGCGCTACAAGATTGACGAACTGCTCAAGGCCAGCCCTAAAGCCGCGATCTATGGTGGCGGCGGCGGCGCACAGGTTTTTATGACCCCGCGTGTCAAGCGTGTGATCGACGTAGCACAGGAAGAAGCCAACCGCCTCAAGGACGAATATATCAGCACGGAGCATATCTTCCTCGCCATCTTGACGGAGACTCGTACCCCCGTTGCGAAGATCCTCAAGGAAGCGGGTATCACCAAAGAGCGCGTCAACGAGATTATCAAGGAATTTCGCGGTGGGCAGCGTGTGACTGATCCACAGGCCGAAAGCCGTTATCGCACACTGGAAAAGTACAGCCGCGACCTGACCCGCATGGCTCAGGAAGGCAAGCTCGATCCGGTCATCGGGCGCGATAGCGAGATTTTGCGCGTTATTCAGGTGTTGAGCCGCCGCACCAAGAATAACCCGGTGCTGATCGGTGAGGCAGGCGTTGGTAAAACTGCCATCGTCGAAGGGTTAGCTCAGAAGATCGCTGACCACGACGTACCAGAGATTCTGCTCAGCAAGCGCGTGATCAGTCTCGATCTCGGCGGTATGGTCGCCGGAAGCCGCTTCCGGGGCGAATTCGAGGAACGTCTGAAAGCTGCTATTGAGGAAGTTCAGCGCAGCGAAGGCGACATTATTCTGTTCATTGACGAACTGCATCAAGTGGTTGGTGCGGGCGCTGCACAGGGCGCGATTGATGCCAGCAACATGATGAAGCCTGCGTTGGCACGCGGCGAACTAAACTGCATCGGCGCAACGACACTGGATGAATATCGCCAGTACATCGAAAAAGACTCGGCGCTAGATCGCCGTTTTGCGCCCGTATTCGTGGACGAACCTAGCGTCGATGAGACGATCCAAATGTTGTTTGGCTTGCGGGATCGCTATGAGGCCCATCATAAGGTTCACTTTAGCGAAGAGGCGCTCATTGCCGCTGCCCGTCTAAGCCATCGCTATGTCACAGATCGCCGCTTGCCCGATAAGGCGATTGACCTGATGGACGAAGCCGCCGCTAAACTGCGCGTAGCCCTATACAGTATGCCAGCGGATCTCAAACAGTTGAAGTCTGAACTGGATCGCCTAACTGCCGAGGAAGAGTCGGCGGGGTTCACTCGCGACTATGAACGCGCCGCCCAATTCAAGATGCAGCGTATTCAGGCCGAGGAATCCTACGAGAAAGCCCGCGAGGATTGGCAGCGCGAAAATACGCTGGACGAAATCGTGGATGCTAACGATATTGCCGATGTCGTGGCAACTTGGACAGGCATCCCGGTTAACCAGATGCTCGAAACTGAATCCAAGAAACTGCTGCGAATGGAAGATGCACTGCATGAACGCATTATCGGGCAGCATGAGGCCGTCGCTGCGGTTGCCGATGCCATCCGACGCGCTCGGAGTGGCCTGAAAGATCCACGCCGTCCGATTGGGTCGTTTATCTTTCTCGGCTCGTCTGGCGTGGGTAAGACCGAACTAGCGAAGGCACTGGCGGAATTTATGTTCGATGATGAGGATGCATTGATCCGCATCGACATGAGCGAGTACCGTGAGCAGCATACGGCAAGCCGTCTATTCGGTGCGCCTCCGGGATACGTGGGCTATGAGGAAGGCGGCCAGTTGACCGAGGCCGTGCGTCGTCGCCCGTATGCGGTGGTGCTGTTTGACGAGATCGAAAAGGCTCACCCGGATGTGTGGAACACGCTGCTGCAAATTCTGGAAGATGGTCGCCTAACCGACGGTCAGGGGCGCGTCGTGGACTTCCGCAACGCCGTGATTATCATGACCAGCAATCTGGGGACAGAGTTCGCCCATAAGAGTGGCCCACTTGGCTTTGTCACCAACAACGATCCCGAACTGATTGCCGATCACAAGAAGATCGAACGAGCGATCCGCGAAACATTCCGCCCCGAATTCATGAATCGGATCGATGAGGTGATCGTCTTTAGCCCGCTGTCTGTCGAGCAAGTCGCGCAAATGGTCGATCTCCAGATGCGCCCGATTGCCGAACGGCTTGGCGAACAAGGCTTGATTGTCGAATTGACTGATGCGGCTCACCTGTGGCTAGCCCGTCAGGGTTACGATCCGCAGTTTGGCGCACGTCCGCTGCGTCGCGCTCTGCAACGCTTCATCGAGAGTCCGCTTTCGGTGCAACTGCTCAAGGGGGCGTTCCATCGGGGCGACGTGGTACTGGTTGATGCTGGCGACAGTGAGGGCTTGACCTTCACTCGTCAGGAAGGCACGAGCTTCGAGCTACCCATCAAGAAAGACGCAGAAGCGGAATAACGCGGCTTCCGTCGAACGGTTAATAACATTACAGGGCGATCCGATTGGATCGCCCTGTTTAATTCTACAGCGCATCGCTTTTATCTTCATCTGTAGCGCCGCGAGTCCGCATTACTCTATAGAACCATTGTATCTCCGAAAAATGCAATCTATCGCGCAGGCAAGCTAGATACAATTGATTGCTTGGGTTATGTTCAGGCTGCCCCAAACTATGCACTTGGTTATTTTCAAACGCTTCTTTACATAGATATTCCGGCAATACACTAATCCCGATACCCAATGTCACGGCACGTAAGATCATCAGTAGATCTGGCACAATGAGTAAGGGGGTGATGTTTGGACGGCGTGAAAAAACATCCTGCCAATAGCGTCGAATGATCGGCAAATCGGGTGCATAAGCAATCCAAGCCTGCTGTTCTAACCACTCTATGAATTGCGATAGTTTCGTTTGAGTCGGTGCCGCTAATTCCATTGGGCCAACGAGGACAAACTGTTCGGTGTGCAGGGGTAGGTAATGCACTGTACGACGACTGATCCGCTGTGTAGCGATCATCATGTCAAGCTCATTTGCTTCAAGCCGCCTGAGCAAATCGACTGTTTGACCGAGGAAAAACTGTAGTTGGTAAGATTTCTGAATATCTGTGGCTAAACTCGGTATTCCCTCGGCATAGAAATACTCACGCGGTACCCCAATTCGCAATAGCACAGGTTGATTGTGCTTAAAAACCTTCTCGTTGGAAAACTGTTCGAGTTGTTCAACTGCGCCAACAACTTGAGTATATAAGCGTAGTCCATCCGCCGTCGGGATCATCTGGCGTGGCGCACGTTGAAACAATGCCGTATTGAGGGCATGTTCAAGTGCCGCAATATGCTGACTGATAGCAGGTTGGGTCATTCCACGCTGTTTAGCGGCTGCCGATACCGTGCCAATCTGATACACGGCGACAAAACTTCGATACCATTCAAAGTCAACCATAAATATTTTTATAGATAAATGGACATTTCATAATTTGAATTATAGCGAGTTTCGTCGTATTGTGTAAGCGATTTACCCGTCTAACCAACAAGGATAGAGAATATGTCCAAGAAAATCCTGATGATTGTGACCAGCCACAACCACATTAACGCGGAACGCCTCACTGGAATATGGTTCGAGGAATTTGCAATTCCCTACGCCGTGTTCCGTGAACATGGCTACGCGATCACTGTCGCCAGCCCGAAAGGTGGTCAAGCCCCTATTGACCCGAACAGCTACCCACCCGAAAATGAACGTGAAGCATTTAGTGAAGTATTGAACCGATTGGCGACTACAGAGCCAATAACCGCTATCACATCCAGCAAGTATGATGCGGTGTTTTTACCCGGTGGACACGGGACGATGTTCGACCTGCCTATGCCAGAGATTGGGCAAATCGTTGGTCAATTTGCTAATGCGGATAAGGTGATCGCGGCAGTGTGTCATGGTCCAGCAGGCCTGATAACAGCGCGACGGGCAGACGGAAACGCAATCGTGAAAGGCTATCAGGTGACAGGCTTTACCAATGCTGAAGAAGATGCTGCCAACCTGACAACCGAAATGCCATTCTTGTTGCAAGATAAATTGACGGAGTTAGGAGCAGAATTTATTGCTACACCATTGTGGAACGATCATGTTGTGGTAGATAGAAAACTGATCACTGGACAGAATCCGCAGTCGAGCAAAAGCACAGCGCAAGCTGTCATTGATCTCTTGGAGCGTGTAGCAACGCCAGCTTGAGCTGATGGACCTTGCCCCACGTTAATGCAATCCTCATCTAGACAGTAACATGGGGAACGTGCTAAACGTTCCCCATGCCTCACCTTAACTCAACGGTTTCTTGATGATGTAAATGATATATGGATAGGGAAAGCGTATGGTATGACCCCCTAGGTTGGTTCCCATGACTTCCTCTGAAGCATTCATAAAGAGTTCTTGTGTATGGGCGGCAGGGGCAACCCCTAGTTTTTCTGTGTACGGGGCTGCATTTATGGCGGACGCATAGGCGGTTGACATGGCAATGCGCGATTGTGCGTCGTGGCTGCCAATAAAATATCTCTCTAAATGGACTTTGATATTTTTTGCTAGGAACCCTGCCGCTAGCGCAAGTTCTGGAATTTCGTCCGTAATATATGGATGAGAACCAAGTTTCTCGGCGGTATCAAATAGGTTTTTCATCAGTTCTGCGGAAGCCGTGCCTTGCGGAACGAGGTTCGGAAAACCGGCATAAGGGTCTTTGAGATATAACATGCCCCCCGGTTTTAGCGCTTTATAGGCTAACGCGAAGAATTTTTCTGGGTGCTGCAAATGCAGCGTGACCAGCGAGAGGTGAATCATTTCTTGGGAGTCATCGGGAACATGCAGGTCTTCTTGAATATCGCCTTGCACAAAGGTTATTTTGGCATTTTTCTCATACGAAGATTTTGCCTCGTTGAGATTTTTCTCACTGCGGTCTACCCCTACAATGACCGCCTCTGGGAAAAGTGTACTCATGGCATTGGTTAGATAGCCCGAACCACATCCCGCATCAAGAATCGTTTTTGGGCGACCAATCAGACCAGTCCAATGCCGACGCATATACTCGAAAAATAATTTGCCCTGCGCGTACAGTCGTGGCGCGTCGATAGCTGCATCTAAGGCATAAGGGTTTTCAATGCCTGTTAGTGGGCTTTTGTTTCCAGCAGCATCCACGACAAAATAGTCAGTGCCTTCCCGCACGATTTTTTGATCAGGTTGGGTGGCTGGTGTGTTATCCGCTGTGGCTGCCGTTGCACGATCCTGCTTCTTGAAGGCAGCACTGAGCATCTGGACATCCGTCGACGATACCATCATCGATTTCTCTAGTGCCTGCACGGTTCTTGCGCCTCTTTTGAGTCCATTTTCTTGATCTGTCATCGTTTCTCCCTTTATGTTTGTCTAGCAAATATTGCTCTACTAACCAATGGTGTAAGATAAGATCATCATAAGAACCACGACGCGGATCGGTATCGAAGATATTGGCGGCGAGTACCTGTTTACTGAAGATATTATCATCTATAATTTCTACCATGTCGATAACCTCGGATCTTTTCAAATACTCACTTGCGAAATACACTAATTCGCCTGTTTACTTTTGAAGCGATCTTGATTCATGCTAGAATTGAATTTAGTCGTCTTCCACTTCCCGGTAAGACACTTCCCCCCGTTCAAATGATCGCACGATAAACGGTTTACCGTTGACGTTGTTTGGAGGAATTGCATGTTTAAAGATACCAAAGAGGTTACTAGCGCCCTCGGTGAGCAGCAGTACATCGCCTCTGACGAGATCTCCACTGTACTGTTCCTTGCCGAAAAGCTAGGTAAGCCGGTACTTGCCGAAGGCCCCGCCGGGGTCGGGAAAACCGAACTGGGCAAAGCGTGGGCAAAGGCTACCGGGCGCGAACTCATCCGTTTGCAATGCTATGAGGGTCTGGACGAAGGCAAAGCCCTTTATGAATGGGAATATGCCAAGCAGATGCTCTATACGCAGCTTCTCCGCGATAAGCTGCAAGACCTGCTCAAGGGCGCAGACAGCCTGACCGCTGCCGCCGATCAGTTGGCGTTGGAAGAAGATGTCTTCTTTTCGGAGCGTTTTTTGCTGCCTCG
Source organism: Chloroflexota bacterium (assembly GCA_040007395.1). Lineage (GTDB taxonomy): Bacteria > Chloroflexota > Anaerolineae > Aggregatilineales > UBA2796 > DATGFK01. The sequence goes on along the minus strand of JBDTVG010000049.1, from coordinate 45,215 downwards.
CCCGCTGCTGCAAGCGATCCGTTCGGAAAACCCGTCGCTGCTGCTCATCGATGAGATCGATAGAGCCGATGCCGAATTTGAGGCGTTCTTGTTGGAAATCCTCAGCGACTTTCAGGTGTCAGTCCCAGAACTCGGTACGCTCAAAGCCAAGCATCAGCCAATGGTTATTCTGACCAGCAATAACACCCGCGAACTATCCGAAGCGCTCAAACGCCGCTGCCTATATCTGTTCATCGACTACCCCAACCACGACGAAGAACTGCGTATCGTGCGTATTCGGGTTCCCGAACTAGAACCCAAGTTGGCACAGCAAGCCGTCGAAGTGGTCCAAAACTTGCGTCACATGGATCTCAAGAAGCACCCCAGTGTGGCAGAAACAATCGATTGGGCGAAGGCGTTGGTGATGCTCAATGCCGACACTCTCGACCAGAAAACGCTGGAAACAACCTTAACGGTGCTGCTCAAGCACGAAGCCGACGCACAGCGCGCCAAGCGTGCCTTGAGCGGCGGTGGTGGTGATTCGGGCAGGCGCGGTGGTGGCACGTCGCCATCTACAGGCGGGAATCGCCCTAGCTTGTCGCCACCGAGTCCTTTTGGCGGACTCGGCGGGCGCGGAGGACGGCGTGGCTGATCAGCCTACCACCACAGGCGATTGGCGGACACTGGATCGTCGCCTGTTGGTGGATCGTTCGCCGTATGCCAGAGTCTATGATGAGGATGTTCAGCTACCGAATGGCGAGATCATCAAGAATTTTGTGCGCGTCGAACTTCCAGACTTCGTGATCATGTTTGTGCTCACGCAAGGCAACCATGTCGCGTTTGTGCGCCAGCATCGGCAGGCAGTGGGCGGTGATACACTGGAACTGCCTGCTGGACACATGGAAGACGGCGAAGATCCGCTGGCAGCGGCGCAGCGTGAACTCCGCGAAGAAACGGGACTCGCTTCCGAAAACTGGCAATCGCTTGGCAAATACATGATAGACCCCAATCGGTACTGCGGTTGGGCGTATCTGTATTTTGCCCGCGATGCGCAGATTGTCGCGGCGGCGGATCATGGCGATCTGGATACGGTGACGGTGGAGTTTTTGCCACTGGATGAAGTACGCCGGATCTGGCTCAAGGGCGAACTGATCAGCGCCCCGACAACGTTATGTATCGGGTTGGCGCTGGCTGTCTTGAGCAGCTAACCGGAACCTGCTATAGTTAACAAACGATGATAGTGTGAGGGCTGGGCGATGGACAGACGAATAGTCGAATTCATACGGACATTGCGTGCGGCAGGGGTACGCATTTCAGTCGCCGAGAGCGCCGACGCAATGGACGCTATCGACGAGGTTGGCTTGTTCGAGCGCGATGCGTTCCGCAACGCCTTGAAAACAACATTGGTCAAAGAAAAGTCCGATGGGCCGACCTTCGAGCATTTCTTCCCAGTGTTTTTCGATACGGCTGCACCGCCGATGTTCAACATGGAACAGGAGCTTTCGCCGGAACAGCAGGATCAGTTACAGCAGGCGTTGCAAGCCATGATGGGCAATATGGATGCACTGCAACAATTGCTGCAACAGATGATGCGCGGTCAGCAGTTGAGTCAGGAACAGCTTGATCAGTTAGGACAAATGGCAGGCGTGCCGAACGCCGACAGCCCCTATCAAGACAGCTACTACCAACGCATGATGCAGCGGGCCTTAGGAATGCAGCAGTTAGAAGAACTGCTCGAACAACTAGAAGCCCAGCTTCAAGAAATGGGCATGAGCCAAGAAGCCATCGATCAGGTTATGGAGATGATGCAGGCTAACCGTGATGCGCTTGCCGAACAGATTCAAAAGTACGTCGGCAGCAGCATTGCCCGCAACATGGCGGATCAGCCGCCGCCGGAGCCGCAAGATCTCCTGAACACACCATTCGAGTACCTTAGCTCGGAAGATGCCGACTCGCTCCGCAGCGAACTCAAGAAGCTAGCCGCCAAACTCCGCAGTCGATCCGCGTTGCGCCAGAAACGCGCCAAAGACGGCAACCCCGATGCCCGCGCTACGATTCGCCACAGTATGCGCTATGACGGCGTGCCGTTGGAGATCCAATATCGCGAGAAACACCGCAAACCTCGGTTGGTGCTGATCTGCGACATCTCAACCTCGATGCGTTACTGTGCTGAATTTATGCTGACTCTGCTCTACGAATTGCAGGATCAGGTGTCCAAGACGCGCAGCTTCATCTTTATCGATGATATACACGAGATTAGCGATTTCTTCCGCCAGCAGCGCCCGGAAGCCGCGATACAGGAAGTGCTGAATACGCACCGCCCCGGCTCCTACAATACGAATCTGGGCAACAGCCTACAAACGTTCTTCGACGACAAGCTCGATGCTACCGATTCGCGCACAACGGTGATTGTGTTGGGCGATGGGCGCAACAACTATAACGATCCGCGTCTGGATCTGGCCTATGATTTGCGCCGCCGTTCGCGCCGGATGTTGTGGTTCAATCCTGAGCCAGAGATCGAGTGGGGCACAGGCGATAGCGATATGCACAATTACGCGCCGATCAGCAGTGGTGTGTATCAGGTACGCACGTTGGCGCAATTGGTCGACGCGATTGATCGCATTATGGCAGACGGTTAACTTCGTTCTCTATTAGAGATAATTTTGCGAAGGCGCGATACTCATGTACCGCGCCTTTTTTGTTGTAAGGCTGTCATTCGCGTTTGGGATAGTATAACGTGCTAGCACATAGTCCGTTGCCTACATAACACGATTCGGATGTAGGGATAGGGCCTGTCCTGTCCAACGTTCATTTTGATGCGATCCCTCTGACCAATGACCAATTGTGCGATTTGTGTTTATTTTACAATCGGTGCATAATAGTAGGCGAAGCAGTAATCGAAGTAGATTAATTGAATCACGGCTGTAAGTAGACAGAACTCTACGCTCACAACGAGTCCCGATCATAGGGATGAGCGTGATAATAATAACCGGACTTGCTCCTAATTCGAGCAGTTAGCAAAAGTCCTAATGTTGCCGGAATGAATTTGCGGAATCTTTAAGAACGACCCTGTGGGGAACTTTTAATCGCAATGGCTCTGTATAGCGTCATGAGCAAAACAGGCTAAACGACAAAAGAATAGCCGGACGTGTGGTAGTTTTCTTCACCGCCCCGGCTTTGTTCCGCTTAACCGGTGCAAAGAGTTCTAACCGATTACCCACCTAACAGCCGTGGTTACACTAACTATGGCTGTTTGCTTTTATTGGGGAAGCATCATGGCAGGCACGATCACCGCACTTACAATCCAGCAGCGGAATAAGGAACGGGTCAACGTTTTTCTGGACGGTGAATATGCCTTTAGTATGTCGCTGCTTGAAGCAGCAGCGCTGCGAAAAGGCCAGCCGTTAACCGATGAACAGATCGCGGCGCTCAAATCTCAGGATAGCGTTGAGCAGTCCTACGAGCGTGCAGTGCGTTTCCTAGGCAATCGCCCGCGCAGTATTGCCGAAGTCCGGCGCAACCTCACTGAAAAAGAGGTAGCCGCCTCGATCATCGATAAGGTGATCGAACGGTTGGAACAGCGCGGCTACGTGGATGATGCCGCTTTTGCCCACTTCTGGATCGCCAATCGCCAACAGTTCCGTCCCAAAGGCAGCCGTGCGCTGCGCTTTGAACTCCGCGAAAAAGGCGTAGAAAGTGCCATTATCGATGAAGTGCTAGCGGAATTCGACCCGGTAGAAGGGGCGTATCAGGCCGCACAGGACAAAGCACGACGCTTGCGCGGTCTGGATAAACGTGCTTTTCGTGAGAAGTTGGGCGCATATTTGGCCCGACGTGGCTTTGACTACACCACTGTCTGCGAAGTAACGGACCGCCTAATACAAGAATTTGATGAAGGTGGCGCAGACATGTTTACAACTTCACAGGATGACATTGACATTGAGGAGTAATTTGAATAATGGAACCGATAGGGGTAATCATTTTACTGATCGTCGTTGCCATCGTCGCAGCGGCGGTCGGTATCGTTGGGGGGCTAAATGTTGGGGCGCGGCGGGGTCAAACCCGCTTGCTTGCCGAGCAGGAGGCAGCGGGAGCCAACCGACGACGACTCGCTGAGGAAGCGGCCTCCCGGATTGTTGCCGAGGCCGACAAGCATAGCAAAGCGCTGGAGATCAAGTCGCGTGACGAAGCGTTGAAGCTGACGATGGACGCGGAAACGTCGATCAAGAAGCGGCGTGACGAAACTGACAAGGAATCCGAACGGCTTGACCACCGCCGCGAGGATCTCGACAAACGTTACGAGCGCATGGATCTACGCGAACGCGAACTCAACAAGCGCCAGAGCATCTTGGACAAGCAGAAACAGCAGATGGATAAGATGATGGAAGAGCGCACCGCTGCTTTGGAGCGGATCGCGCAGATGACCAAAGATGAGGCACGCGGCGAGTTGATCGCGGCGGTCGAAAAAGATGCACGCGCCGATATGGCCCGCAAGATTCGCCAGATTGACGAAGAAGTCAAGATCGAAGCGGATCGCCGGGCGCGGGATGTGATCGCGTTGGCAATCCAGCGTATCGCCTCCGATCAGGTCAGCGAATTGGCAGTGAGTGTCGTCGCTCTGCCCTCAGACGAAATGAAGGGGCGCATCATCGGGCGTAATGGGCGCAATATTCGTGCCTTTGAGCAAGCAACAGGCGTAGACGTAGTGGTCGATGATACGCCAGAAGCGGTCACCGTTTCCAGCTTTGACCCAGTGCGCCGTGAAGTCGCCAAACGTGCTTTGAGCAAACTGGTGCTGGATGGTCGTATTCATCCGGCGCGGATCGAAAAGTTGGTTGACGATGCCAAGAAAGAAGTCGATAAGGTCATCCGGGAGGAAGGCGAAGCCGCCGCCTACGAAGCAGGTGTACCCGGCTTGCACCCAGAGATCCTCAAGCTGTTGGGGCGGCTCAAGTTCCGCTTCAGCTACGGGCAGAATCAGCATGGACACAGCATCGAGACGGCTCACCTCGCCGGGATGATCGCTGGTGAGCTTGGCGCAGATGTCGCGATTGCCAAGATGGGCGGTTTGCTGCACGATCTGGGCAAAGCGATTGACCATGAAGTCGAAGGAACACACGCTATTATCGGCGCGGAATTTGCCAAACGGCATGGAATCAATGATCGGGTGGTCAACGCTATTGCCAGCCATCACCATGAAGTTGAACAGGAATATGTTGAATCAATCATCGTAGAAGCCGCCGACGCGATCAGTGGAGCGCGACCCGGTGCGCGGCGTGAAAGTCTCGATACGTATATCAAGCGGGTGCGGATGCTCGAAGACATCGCCAACTCGTTCGATGGCGTAGAGATCAGCTATGCGCTGCAAGCAGGTCGCGAAGTGCGGGTTATCGTTCGGCCTTCCGATATTGACGATCTGGCCTCGCTGCAACTGGCGAAAGACATTGCCAAGCAGATCGAAGAAACGATGCAGTATCCCGGTCAGATCAAGGTTCAGGTCATTCGCGAAACTCGGGCTATCGACTACGCCAAATAGCCGTCACTAAATTGAAATAGATCACTGAGCGAGTGAACCTCGCCCTATTGCCCCCTCTCTGTTCGCGGCTCACACTCTGACACTTTTAGGGTGTGTTTGAAAATACGAAAGCACCCCTATCCCCCTGCCCATTCCCTGCCAGCGAGGAATGGGAGAAAGCCCTAGCTTGAAGTCCCTCCCTGCTGGCGGGGAGGGATTTAGGGTAGGGTCAACTGAATATTCAAACACACTTTTAGGGTCGGGCAGGTCCGACCCCTACAAAATACGGTTTGGTGTAGGGGCGAGGCCTGCCTCACCCGCTGCCATCCTTCAATGCCAATCCTTTTAAGTGTCGGTGCGTGACCTGTTCGCAGAGAGGGAGCTATAGCTCGCTAGCTCAGTCCGGCGCGCCGCCGTTCCTGCTGGTAATCGTCGGGGGTGTCGATGTCACGTAGTACGCTGTCGGTATCCACATTGATATAGTGGATCGCGTCGCTATGGGCATTGATCACGTCACGGGGTGCACCACCGGGGGGTAGATCGAGCAGTTCAGGCCAGTAAGCGCGATCAATGAGAATCGGATGGCCTCGGCGTTGGCGATAGCTAGGCGCGATGATGCTGCCTTTTCCTTCGGCATAGGCGCTCATCAGTTCCGAGACAATGCGGTTATCGATCTGGGGCTGGTCGCCTAGCACAATCATGCACGCCGAAAAACCCGGCCCCAATGCTCGAATCCCGGCCTGCAATGAGGACAGCATTTCGCCGCGCTGGTAATGTTCATTGTGGGTAAACCGCACAGGTTCGTTGCTCAGGGCGCTAGTCACTTGCGAGGCCAGATGACCTGTCACCACGACAATGTCATCTAACCGCATCCGCTTGAGCCGATCCACAATAACCTGAATAATGGTGCGCCCATCCCACGGCAGCAGCACCTTCGATTTTCCCATACGGCTGGAAAGGCCACCGGCTAGCACAATCGCACCGACTCGACGCTGCACTTCCAGCACAGGCGAAGGCGATTGCACCGCACCGAGTGCCACGCCATTGATACGCGGTTCGCGCAAGATCATCCGGGCGATCATCCGCGCCCGCCCACGCTGAAAGCCAGAGGCAGGCACTTTGTTGATCAGCGCGACCACTCGCGCCGACATCGGTACGCCCTTCAGGCCGAGTTCAGTATCGCGCAGCACAGAGGCCAGCCACGGCGCTTTGATCCGGCTGTCCAGCACATAACCGTAGCGTTCCATCATTGCTTCAGGGTTGTAGACGTGTTGATCGTTGAGTGGTTCGCCAACTGCATCAAAGCCAGTAATCGGAACGACTAACGATGTGCTGACCGGTATCACTGGCTCATAAGACATCGGCGCTTTGAAGGGTAGCTGGCGCGATCCGTCGGCTTCGATGAGGATCACATCGGAGTCAAGGTTATCGGTCAGTGCGTCGATCATTTCCGGCGTGAGACCAATCGCCTTGTTGCCGCGTAACTGCCCGTACAGGAATACGAAATTATTCTTGTTGAGCGCCCGCGAGATTGCCGACGGACGATAGGAAGTACCGGGACCATCGATGCTCAATTCGCCGGGAGCAAGCGACAGTTCGCTGGCGGCAATGCGCGTGGTTGTCGTACCGATCACGCGCAACCCTTCGGCGGCAAGTTCGTTACCCAACCGAAACAGAGTCGAGGTCTTGCCGCCCGCCCCCGTGAACGCCACCACATCGCCCCGCTGGATGTTTAACGCCTGTCGGATTTGCATCAAGACTCCGCTTGATAAACTGACCAAACCATAAACGGAAAAACGGAAAACAAAAATAACGAAAATAGGCTGTACTTGGTACAGCCTATATGATAACACATCGAGTCGAAAATTTGTGCTAAAGTGCTGTCAATTAGCGGGCATCTGTCGGCACTATAACATCTGCTTGCGCGGAGTCGTTGCCCTGAAACGGCAGTTGCAGTGGAGGGAAGATCAAAAATGAACTTACAATCTGCGCGACTTCTGGCGGGACTGTCTTATCAGTCGTATCAAGCATATTCATGTCTGCCCCTGCTGCCAGCAGATCCGCCGAATACAGCTTGCCGTTGATCCCGTTGAGCAGAATGATTACTCCGCTTTGCGCTTTGCTCCCTGTGCCGGGAACGCTGTAAGAAACCACAAAGCCGTTGGCAGACCCATTGCGCTGAACCTGCGCCGCAAGGATCTTGGCATCCGGGTGCAAGGCAGTGACCACATCGCGGGCTTGCTTTTCGATACGGGCGCTTTTGCCAGAATCGACCTTCGTCGTTAGGGTATAGTGCGTACCTTGCAGCGTCCCCTCGATCAGGCTGCCGCTGCCGGGATCGCCTTCGGTTTTTGCCCAATCAGACGGGTACTTGATGAAATACTCGTTTTCGCTATCCAGCGTTGATCCCCATGTGACAGGCGTATTGGCCTCTTGCGGGTAAAACACAATCGTTGACCATAACGCATAGTCCAGACGGTTCAGCAGCGTAAGATTCGGGTCAGGCACGATTAGTTGCAGCGTGACCAGCGATCCACTCTCGAAACGAGCAATCTGACGGGCAAGGTAGGTTTTATTGTTAAAGACCACTTTGAAATCGATAGCGAAGCGGTTCCCAGAAAAGCGCCGCGTCGTCTCTGTCCAACTGCTATAGTTTACCCATACCTGATCGAGGAAAGGCTTCGTATAGAGCTTTTCCAGATCCCGCATCGCTTTGTAATCGGAAAACGGCCCCTTCTCCGCAAAAACATAGATCACGCCATCGTCCGGCGTGCTTTTGAAGACAACGCCAGCCCGTCCATAACTCGAATTCGGAGTGTCCGCTTTTTCTTCCTGACCCGCTGGCGTTTGATCCCACCCTTCAAGATGCGGAATAGAAAACAGACCGCTCGAATGGACGTAGTAATAGTCGGGCTTGATCTGACCGGGAACAGGGGTTGGGGTAGGAGTCGAGTCTTGGGCGGCAGCATGATCTTGAGTAGTTAGGACGAGCAGGCTGATAAGGATAATCGAAAATAATACCAAACGGCGCATCATCAGTCTCCACCTTAGGCTTCATAGACTCAAGATTATAATGGCGATACCATCATCGGCAACTTTGGCGACTTTGCCCAAAGGCATCTTTGCAAAAAAATGAGGCAATCGCGCTTGAGGTAACACGGGGCGGCACGTAGGCCGCCCCCTACAACGCATTCCGTAGGGGAGACCCTGTGTGGTCTTCCATGTTTTTGCCCCTACAATAGGTGTTGCGAGGAGAAGGTCTAGCGAACGAGGGCCGTCATCATGTCGCGGACAACCGCGATCTCGTCCTTATTGGTGGTGTGACCCATATTCGGATAGATGCGGGTTGTCACGTCGCCGCCAAGACTACTCATTACCTCGCCACTGTTGAGGACATTCTGCTTGGGAATGTGGAAGTCTACATCGCTGCACCCCAGAAAAACGGGCGTATGCTCCAGCGATCCCGCATAGTTACGCGGTGTGCCGTCTGGGCCGATCAGTGCGCCACTGAGTGCGATCACACCACCGTAGCGCTGTGCATGGCGTGCCGCGAATTCTAGCGAGAGGCACGCCCCTTGCGAGAAGCCTAACACAATCGTCTTTTCGGGCGCGATACCCGCATTGTCCAGCAGCACCATCAATGAATCGAGTACAGCAAGTGCCGACGAGAGATACGGCTCATTTTTCTCCAGCGGCTCCATGAAACGGTGGGGATACCACGTATTCCCGGCGGCACGCGGCGCAAGATAGGCAAAGTTCGGCGCATCAAAAAAGGCCGCAAGCGACAGAATATCTTCTGGCGTTGATCCACGCCCATGCACCATAATCATCGCGGCACTCGCCGAGTCGAGTGGCGTACCAGTCGCCATGATAGGTTGTCCGGCGTGTGGCCCCTGAATCGTCTTTTCCGCGTTGGTCATTTGGCGCTCCCGCCGATACTCTCCAACATGGGCCACGGCGCAACCTTGAGCGGAATCAGCGTGCTTTCGACAGCGGATCGGTATTGTTCCAGCCATGATGGGAACATTAGGCGTTGACCCAATGTCGCCACAGGTTCATCAACGGCGAAGCCGGGGCCAGCAGTTGCCAGTTCGACAATATGACCATCGGGATCGTTGGTGTAGATGCTCTTGAAGTACACACGCTCCATCACTGGCGAAACCCGCAGCCCCGCCTTAACCAGCTTTTCGCGCCATTCGAGCTGCACATCTTCGTTAGCAACGGCAAAGGCGAAATGATGCGTTTGGCCTGTACCCATCTCGACCCGTCGCGACTTCTTCGGACTGCGCTCGAAATAGGTGATGATTGTTCCCGGATCGCCATCGCCCACGCCCCAGTACCAGTGTGCCGACTCTGGGTCGTCAAAGTTTGAGGTCATCTTGACACGCCGCAGTCCTAGCAGATCGCTGTAAAAGGCATTGGTGCGTTGGATGTCTGCGCCAATAGCGGTGATATGGTGCATTCCGCGCATCAGTGCCATATCCGGCGTGATGGTCGGGACAGGCTCAGGCCATGTTTCGGCCTTGATGCGTTCCTCGTCGCGGTTCCTGATGAGCATCTCTGCCGGGGGCTGGCGAAACTCTGTGCCAATGGTGGCAGCGGGTTCGTCCACTGTCCAGCCCGGCCCACGAGTCGCGATCTCAAGGATCACGCCGTCGGGGTCATTGAAGTAGATCGACTTGAAATAGTGTCGATCCAACGGCCCTTCGACGCTCAGCCCCAGATCGGTGAGGCGGCGCTTCCACTTCAATAGGCCATTTTCGTCAGCCACTTGTAGGGCAAAGTGATGAGTTCCACCAATCCCCGGATGGCCTTTGGGCGCGTAGGGCCACTCAAAGAAGGTGATCGCTGTGCCGGGTTGTCCGGTTTCATTGCCAAAATACAGGTGATAGCTACCGGGGTCATCAAAGTTAACGGTTTGCTTGACGAGTCGCAGCCCCAGAACCCCAGTATAAAAATCAACGGTACGCTGGGCATTGGCGCTAACCAGCGTGATATGGTGTAGTCCCTGAATTGTCATCTCACACGACCTTCTGATACGAGAGGATTTACAACTAAACTAATTAGAAGATGCGTCGAGAGTACAGAGACTTACGAAGAAAGTAAATTTTTTGACAACTTTAGGGCAAGATTACAAATCCTTGAGCGCTTGCAGCAGTACGGGCAAATTGCTCACTGCCGAGGTCATGATCGCATCCATCGAATTGACTTCGGTATAGTTCAGGGTGAGTAAATGCGAATCGCCCATGAGCAGGATAAACGTGATACCCTCTGTCCCGATGTTAATGCTGTAGCGGAAGGTGCCATTGTCCAGTTCGTGCAGCAAGTGTCGCCCCTGCATCATGTTTGAATGCGTCAAGGCTGCGATATGCTCACCTTCCAGATGGTTCGGATACTGGCGTAGAAACACGCCCTCAACACTGCTGATGGCAGTCCACTGGGGTTCTTGTGGTAATATTCGGGCGAAGTCAACGATGGCGCGTTCGAGTCTTACGTAGTCCAAGTGGCAACACCTTTAGTGTGATGAATGGTCATCGATATATAAAGCATAGGATAGCACGTTTCTCATTTTCAATTCATCTTCCCGTATAAAATGGTGTTAACGATCTTAGCGGAGTTTGCCTATGTCTTTTGATCCCATTCTGCTAGCGCCACAACAAGAAGAAAGAGAAGTCTTTCCGTACCGCCGGGTATGGCGTACTGCGCTGATCGAGATCGCGATCCTGCTAGTACTAACCGTCATTGCGGTGTTGGTGACGCGCTTTTATACAGGCACGCTTACCGACGCACAGCGCGGTTTGTTCAGTGTGGCTTTCGCCGTAACCCCGCTGATGTTGTGGATCATCTTTTCATACTTTGGCGAACGGCGGGCGCTGCTGCCGCGTGAACGATTGTTTGCCGTGATGCTCTTGAGCGTACTGGCAGCCAATGCCATCGGTATCCCGCTGGTTGAGCGCGTCTTCGCGGTGGATGAGTGGCTCTCGACGGCTTCCGGTTCGTCGCGTATCCTCGGTTATGCGTTGAGTGTCGGCGTAACGCAAGAATTTTTGAAGTATCTGGTGATGCGTTACAGCGTTTGGCCTCAGGCTTTCCACAGTCGCAGCGATGGTATTGCTTACGCGATGGCGGCTTCGATTGGCTATGCCACCGTCGTCAATCTCAACTATGTCTTTAACACCATCGCCGATCCGGGATCGGCGGCGCTGCATGTCGCAGAATTCACCCTAATCCAATTGGCAGTGGGGATTATTATGGGCTACTTTCTGGCAGAACTCAAGTTAAGCCGTGACGCAGGCGTATTCTGGGTTCCCGGCGGACTGCTGTTCGCGGCGCTGCTAACTGGGTTAGCCATTACCTTTCGCGGCGGTTTAATCGTAGGCGGCATTGGGCCGAACGGTAACGCCAGTACGGCCTTTCAGGGACTTGGCATCGCGATCTTTTTGGTGGCCGTGTTATTCGCTAGCTTCTATTTTCTGATCAACAATGCCGATGAGCGTTCGCGAGGACGCAGCCGAACCGAGTTCACACGATGATCGGCTTTGCTGAGACAGAACATATTGAGCTAAATTTTCGTCAGCGGTGGGCCAGCTACCTGACGATTATCGTGGCAGTGTTGGCGCTGGCGGGTGGTTATGCGCTGCGCGTCAACAGCCTGAACGCGACGCAGCGCTTCGAGAACAAACAAATTGGCCTTGCAGCGCGTTACCCTGTAAATTGGCTGCTTGAGGAAGGGAAAACGGATTTCGTTTTTCGGGTTCAAGATCCGGCAGCGGTACCGTTCAAAACGACGTTACAAATGGCGCTGCTGCCTTTTGGCCCGGACGCGCTGCTAGCCGAGATCCCCAATTACCTTAACATTACGCGGGCGACCTCGCTCTCGACCTACATTGCGCTGCAAATCAATTCGGTGACTCTGCCAAACGGCACACAGGGGCTTCAGATGGAATATGCTTACGCTGCCAGCGAAACTAACCCGGCTTTGCAAAGTGTGCCGATTGTCGTGCGCGGCCTAGACGTGATCGTGCTGCGGAACAGTCAGGCGTTGGTCATCACCTATCGTGCCGATGTGCAATCGTTTGATCGAAACCGTCACTATTTCGACAGTTTCCTAAGATCGTTGGAGTTCTAGCAGGATGCGTCGAATAATGCGTCGTGGAATGGTTCTCGTGCTTATTATAATTCTGGTCACGCCGACTCTGCCCATTGCGGCTGCGCCCCCTTATCAGGAAGGTTTCAACGTCGCGAAGGCACTGCGGGCGACGGTCAGTGTGACGCAAGTGTTTACTAACTCGCGGGGGCAAGTGGTGATCTCGTGTGTCGGGTCGGGGACTCTGGTTAGCGTCGATGGGCTAATCTTGACCAACGCCCATATTGCGCTGCCTAGCCCTAACTGTCGCTCCGACAAACTGGTGATCAGTCTGACCGTGCGAACAGACGAAGCGCCCGTTGCCAAATATTACGCACAGACCGTTGGCTCGAATCTGGGGTGGGATCTCGCCGTACTGCGCGTGACCAGCACGCTTGACGGCAAACCTGTAGATCGGGCTACCTTGAATTTACCATTCGCTGAGATCGGTGACTCTGAGGCGACTCAGTTGGACGATACGATCAATGTCGTCGGCTATGCCATTTCCGGCGACAAAGCCAGCAATATCAGCCAATTGATACGAGCGACGGTGGCTGGCGTGACTGCCGAGGCGTTGGTTGGGGATCGTGCATGGCTCAAAACCAGTGCCGCCATTCCGGGCAGTATGAGCGGCGGCGGAGCCTATAACGTTGATGGTAAGCTGATCGGCATCCCCACCGTTGAACCCACCGTCGGCACAGGCGACACGCTCAACTGCCGCCGCGTGCAAGATTCCAATGGCGACAACCGCGTCGATGATAAGGACATCTGTATCCCGATTAGCGGCCTGATCAATGCGTTGCGTCCATCTCGATTGGCACGCGGTTTGATTCTAGCGGCAGGGCTAGGCATCACCCCCTCGATCAGACCTCCGACACAGCCAGAACCAGACCTCACCGATCCGCCCACATTTAGCCGTCTGTTTTTCTCGGCGGGGGTGAATCAGGCAGGAATGCCGAGCAGCGTAGTAACCGGTGTGCCGAGCGGAACCAAGCGTTTGTACTTGTTTTTCGATTATGACAATATGAAGAATGGCACGGTCTACGAACTCCGCACAACGCTCGATGGCGTGCCGAACGTGACCTTTAGCCTTGCCCCGGCGACATGGAGCGGCGGCAGACGGGGGTTATGGTATATCGGCAGTACGGCGCAGATCTGGCCTAATGGCACGTATGACTTCAGCCTCTATATCGAGGGAGTCCGCACCGCCAACAAGCAGATCACCATTGGCGGCCCCGCCCGACAAGATCCCATCTTCACCGATGTCCTGTTTGGTGTTGTGCCAAGCGACAGTGATCAGTTGGTGAATACGGGCAACCTGATTCCGATAGACTCACCTAACGGCGAGATCCATGCCGAGTTTATCTACAATAATGTGCCGCCGAACACCTCATGGCGGCAGGTCTGGTATTATGAAGGTCTCAAACTCAGTGAAAACACCGATACATGGAAAGATCCTGTTAACGGCAAAAAGCCCATTCTCGCACAGGCCAACCCGTTAAAGCCGGGACGCTATCGGCTCGAACTGTATCTGGGCGACCAAATGGCTGCTACCTCAGACTTTATTGTGGCGGGCAAGCAATCTAATCTACCTCTGCCCGAAAAGAATTTGATCTTCAAAGACCTGTCATTTGTTAGCGAAGTCAAAAACAATGCGCCAGTCGGTGCTAAAGCGACGGCCTTCACCAGTCCTATTCAGGGATTGTATGCGAGCTTTAACTGGCAGGCACTAGGCGAGGGAACGCCTTGGACATGGCGCTGGACGGTTGACAATAACCCGCTGTTTGAGGTCACACAGTCTTGGAATGATGCAGCCGATGGAGCCGCCGAATGGCTTGGTTTTGCTAGCCAAAGCCAAGTAGTAGACGGTTCTTACAAGCTGGAACTGCTCGTTTCTGGAGTCGTTATGAGCAGCGCCATCGCCAAAGTTGGTCTGGGTCAGTTACCGCCGACCACCTTTGGCGTAGCGCAAGGCGTTCAGGTACAGGGTCGCATCACCGACGCAGAAAACGGACGCGGCATTTCCGGCGTAACTTTTATCGTGATCAAAGTAGACTTCGATACTCACGATTTTGTCTGGGATATGTCGCAGGTCTACGATCTGTCCTTCTCGGATGCCGACGGGCAATATACTGTCTCGAAGCTGTTAGCGCTGGAAAAAGATAAAGCCTATAGCATTATTGTGCTGGCGCGAGGTTACTTACCTGTAACAACGGACGGATTGCAAGTCACCGAGAAGACGAAAAGCCCGCTGATTCTGAATATCGCGTTGAGCCGCGATTGAGGCATTCACCTACACCGCTTTGTCTGTCGAAATCAAGATTTTCGCTTAGGGTTAAGCCGGGGTGCAGCCAACATGAGGGGCAGAGATCAGGGGAGACTATACGGAGTCTCCCCTACAAAACATACTATCGGGGGCGGTTTGCACGCCATCCCGCTTTAATTTTTAGCGTCGGAACCGCCGGAAGCCGCCGAAACGCGACCCACCCATGATGACCGCTAACGCCGCCACAAAGATGGCACCGCCGATAAAAGTCCAGACGACATCAATCCCGGCTAGCACTAGAATATTGGGCAGACGCAGTTGTGCTGCCAACCAACCACCAAGCAGTGCGCCGATCATCCCGATCAGCAGCGAGGCCAAACAACCACCGCGTGTATAGCCAACGATAAGCTGTGCCAAGGCACCGCACAATGCGGCTACAAGCAGCGTAATGACAATAGATGGTAGGGTAAAAGACGGAATTATCACTTCAGGCGTAGTCATTTTTAGCGTTTCTCCTTGTACTATGATTTTCCAGAACGGACTAGTTACTACCCATAATTACAACTACAGTATACACTACCAGCGAATTGGTCACTGGTATCCCCTTAAACTTAGTTACGTTTATCGGCAGGGGTGGTTGCATGACAGCCAAAGGAGTTTGATCTGCTTATTGGACAGTATGCGGTGTGGCTGCTCCCGGCACTTCGATCTTGCCTGCTTCCCGCGTATCCTTAGAGGTAAGCAAAACACCGCCATCAATGACTTGTGGGCTAGATTCAGCCTTACGTGGCTCGATGACGATATGTCGCAGCAAAATATTGAGCGCCCCAGCAATCGGAACCGCAATTAAGGCTCCAATCACTCCCCCAATGGCAGATCCCACAAACAGGAAGACGATAATCAGAATCGGGTTTAGCCCGACACTGCGCGACATGACACGCGGAGTCAGGTAGTGATTTTCGACTTGCTGCACGGCGACAAAGCTGCCGAATGCGATCAAGGCGTTAACTGGCGAACTGATCAATGCCAGCAGAGTCGCCGCCCCTGCACCAATATAGCCCCCGATAATCGGCAGCATCGTCGTGATGCCCATGATAAAGCCGAGCGTTACCGCATTCGGCACTTGGAACAGACTCAGAATGATAAAGTTGGCGATACCGACAAAACTAGAGACAAAGACGATCCCACGAATATAAGCGCCTAGCGAATTCTCGATTTCAAAGATCACCTCGCCCGTTAACCCACGCTGACCCAACGGAAACAGATGTAGGACGAAGTCTATCGTCTGGTCGCGGGCGGTCAGCCAATAGACACCGATCACCACCACCAGCACGAAATCGCCCAAGAGTCCGCCAAATTCACCAGCCATTGTTGGGAAAGCTGCAACGATTTGATGGATGGTCGTCGATACACTTTGCGTGATCGCCGCTGGATCAAGCAGCGTTACATCATGACCTAGCACTGTTTTGAGAGTCCCTTGCAACAAGTCTTGTGCATTAATAATTTGATTTGCCAAGAAATTATTATTCGTAATATACTGCGCCAATTGATTAATGGCGGGCGGCAGCACAACTACCCCCAATACGAATAACGTGATCCCCAGCGCCAAATAAACCAGAAGAATTGCCAGCCCCAGAGGCACCCGCAGTTTCGTCAGACGCAACACCGCCGGACGCACCGCTGAAGCAATGATGATCGCGATCAATAACACAATCAAAATACGTATACTCGCGTATACCGTATAGGCCGCCGCCAGCGTTAGAATTACAACAAGCGTGTTGCGGAAAGTTTGTTGGGCTGTCATAAAATCCTTATCGTTGCCTTTATTGTTGACAGCGTGGTGTCAGAGCCACGCATGTACCATTGCCATCAAACGCTGGGTATCGATGCGATAGGCGATATACCCAGCAATATTCCAGTGATTCACCCATTCGCGCTCAGGCTTTTGCACAGTGATGATGCCTACGGGTATCGCCTCTAATTTATACTGATTGTGCAGCGTTGTTAGCTCAGGTTCTAGCTGGACTAGTTCGCCACACATCAAAATAAGTTGAGGTTCCTCGTTATGCAAAAGCACTTGGCATTCATTTTCTATACTGGCAACGCCAACAGCGACATAGCCCCTGATTACAAGATTATCTACGCAAAAACGCCGGAGATTGGAATTTCGGGAGATAACCAGAATAAATCCACGCATGAAGGTTTCAACCTTTACCAAACCAAACGAGTGTTTACTTCGTCAGCTTCTACTCCTTGACTGTATTTCCTCTAATTTGGATTTTCCTATGGTATCACTCATGATCTAAAAAAAAACCAAAATAATCCTCATTTTTTCCTATTTTGAGCAATAATGATCATAGGGCATTTAGGTCATCACAATTTCTAATATCCGTCTTAGAGTTTGGGAGTAGACTCCCAAAAGCACCTGAATTCTCCTTTGCACACGGGAGAGACGAGAGTAAGGTGAATTTGATGCATTTGCCACATTAAAGAAGGCAACGCTACTCGCAGTGCCGCTAATTCACAGGATGACATTCAATGACGACTCTTCTGGTTGTGGAAGACGAAAGGAATATTCGGCAGTTTGTTGCTGCGAACCTTGTGGCTCGTGGTTATACTGTCGTACAGGCCGAGAGTGCTGAGGACGGTTTGCAACAGTTGCGCGATCATGCCCCCGCCGCCTTGCTGCTCGACATCAAGCTGCCCGGAATGAGTGGTTGGAATATGCTACAAGTCATTGAGGCCGATGCGGATCTGCCGAATCTCCCGGTGATTGTCATGACGGCCTCGCCTCTGACAGACCATGCCGACCAGCAGACCTACACCAATATCGTTGAAAAACTTGCCAAGCCCGTCAGTGCTACTGACTTGATTCGTGCGGTCAAGAAAATTTTTGAATAGGTGAAAAATGGATAAACCTTCAGTCCTGATCGTCGATGATGATCCAAAGATTCGCAGGTTGGTAAGCGCCAATCTGGAACGGCGCAACTACGTCGTGCTCGAAACATCTGACGGAGCCAAAGCGATTGCCCACATGCAGCAAGAGACTCCCGACCTCGTTATCCTCGATCTGGTGATGCCGGGGATAAGCGGCAATGAGGTGTGTATCTGGATACGCGAACAAGGGCTGGATATTCCCGTGATCGTCCTGAGCGCCTATGATGAGGAAGACCTCAAAGTGCGGGCGCTGGACTCTGGCGCTGACGACTACATTACTAAGCCGTTCCAGACTGAGGAATTCTTGGCACGGGTTCGCGCACTAATGCGTCGGTCAGGCGGGACAGAATCGAACTTTGTCAGCAACAAGATCATCATCGCGGGTCTAACCGTCGATCCGAAAGCGCGACGCGCTTTCGTTGATGATGTTGATATGCACCTGACTCGCACCGAATTCGCCTTGTTAGCCACACTGGCTCAGAACTGTGATGCGGTCTTGACCCATGACGAACTGCTGGCGCGGGTCTGGGGCGAAGAATATCGTGGTTCGAGCCATTATTTGCACGTCTATCTCGGACGGATACGTAAAAAGCTAGGCGACCAATACAACGTTTTGCTCGAAACTGTCCCCGGCATGGGATATATTTTGCACTCATCGCTCTAGGCAGTGCCTTGCAGCCCTGCAAAAATAGGACTGGATAAAAGTATATGAGAGGGAAGATGTTGCCAATACCGCGCTCTAGGCTGTTGCGTTATGGGGTAGCAATCCTAGCTGTCGTTGTCGCCCTGATCCTCTCGTTGGTCTTTAGATCCTTATTTCCATCCAATACGCAATTGGTATTTCTAGGCGCGGTGGCGCTTGGTGCCTATTATGGGCGTGGGCCGGGGTTGCTGGCAACTATTTTGTCGGTGGTAGTATTTAATTACTACTTTACCCTGCCCCGCAATGCGTTTGTACTCACTCTAGACGTTATTCTACAGACGGGTTTGTTTGCGACGGCTGCTTTTTTCATCAGCGCGTTGCAAGAGGGACGGAAACACACTGAGGAACTCGCCTTTCGACAGGGCGAATCGTGGCGCGTGACCCTAGCCAGTATCGGCGATGCCGTTATTGCGACGGATATGCGCGGTTACATCACGCTGATGAATACCGTTGCCGAGGATCTGACGGGTTGGAAACAGTCCGAAGCCGAGGGAAAAGACATTCTAACCGTCTTTAACATTGTCAACGAAGAAACCCGCCAGATTGTTGACAACCCGATCAAGCGCGTGCTGAGTGATGGGAATATGGTAGGGCTTGCCAATCATACCATCCTCATCTCTCGCAACGGAACCGAAACCCCCATTGATGACAGTGGCGCACCGATCAAAGATTCCCAAAAAAATACTATTGGCGCAGTGTTGATCTTTCGGGATATTACCGCTCGCTATCAGACCGAAAAAGTGCTGCGTGCCAGCGAAACTCGTTTTCGTACTATCGCCGATAACGCGCCCGTCATGATCTGGATGTCTGGGACAGATACATTATGCTATTTCTTCAACAAGCCGTGGCTTGACTTTACCGGACGTGCGATGGAGCAAGAGCTTGGCACGGGATGGAACGAAGGGGTTCACCCGGACGATCTTCAACGCTGCCTAGATGCCTATCTGACTGCCTTCAACGCCCGCGAAAACTTCCGCACGGAGTACCGCTTGCGGCGAGCCGATGGGGAGTACCGTTGGGTATTTGACACTGGCATCCCCCAGTTTGACGCGGACGGCGTGTTTACAGGCTATATCGGCTCCTGTCTTGACATCACGGAACGTAAACGGAGCGAGGATATACAGCATTTTCTGGCGGATGCGGGTACGGTGTTGGCCTCATCGCTCAACTACGAAACCACGCTTCAGAGCGTAGCAGATTTAGCTGTGCCAGAACTTGCCGATTGGTGCGCGATCCAGATTGTCGATGGCGATCCGCTTGATCCTGATGGAATAACCCTGCGGCAGGTTGCCGTTGCCCATATCGACCCTTCCAAAGTGGCGCTGGCTCACGAATGGCAAACGCGCTATCCGCCCGATCCGCGTGCGCCGGGGGGCATCGGTGACATCATCCGAACCCGACAATCGCAGCTTATCCCCGACATTACCGACGAAATGTTGGTTGCTGGTGCACACGACGAAGAACATCTTCAGGCGGCGCGCTCGCTGAGCCTCAAGTCTTTGATGCAAGTACCGATCATTGGACACAGCCGCGTGCTAGGCACGATTGCGTTTATCGGGGCGGAGTCAAATCGACATTATGTTCCTGCCGATCTCGATTTGGCGGAGGAACTTGCCCGTCGGGCAGCCTTAGCCATCGAAAACTCGCAACTGTATGCGGCAGCACAACATGCTCGTCGCGGGGCCGAACAGGCCGCCACGCGCATTGCCCGCAGTCAATCAGTCACCGCCGCACTATCCGTTGCTCTTACGTCAGCGCAGGTCTGCGAAGTTGTGATCAGTCGGGGGTTAGCTGCCCTCGGTGCGGCGGCGGGTTCTATATCGCTGCTCACTGAGGACCATACCGCGCTCGAAGTCATCAATGCTACCGGCTACCGCGCCGATGCGATTGATCCTTGGCGGCGTATTCCATTGGATATGGATGTGCCGATTACACAAGCGATAAAAACAGGCCGACCAGTCTGGATTAACGCGCAGGAGACGCAAAGCATTCCGTATTCGCAAATTTTCCAAGCCGACTCCAGTCGGGTCGCTTGGGCGAGTATCCCGCTGATAGTCGATGAGCGTGCCATTGGCGCGATGGCGCTCAGTTTCGTAGATATAGACCACTTTGACGAAGAAGATCAATCGTTTATGCTGAGTCTGGCGCAGACGTGCGCTCAAGCGTTGGATCGAGCACGGCTGTATGAGGCCGAACGAGTGGCACGTGACCAAGCTGAACGGGCGACAGCCCGCGTTACCAGCAGCCAAAACGTGACGGCAGCGCTCTCCAGAGCCTTGACGGTTAATGAGGTTGCTCAGGTTGTGGTCGATCAAGGGTTGACGGTATTGGGGGCGGTAGCCGGCATGGTCGGAATGCTGGTTGAGAACAATACCGTGCTGGATGTGATTAACATGACCGGCTATAAGCCAGAGATAGAACAAAACTGGCAGCGCATTCCAATGGATAGATTTACGCCCATTACCGATACGACCCGGACTGGGCAAGCCATCTGGTTTCGCGAGATAGCAGAACGCAACCGTCTGTACAGCTATCCAGCGGGCGATCCAGAGCGTGGGGCATGGGCGAATCTTCCGTTGACCGTCGATGGGCGAACTATTGGCGCGATGACCATGAGCTTCCCCCAACCGCGCGACTTTAGTGACGAAGACAAGGCGTTCATCACCTCGCTGGCCCAAACCTGTGCTCAGGCATTGGATCGTGCCCGATTGTATGAAGCAGAACAGACGGCTCGCGCCCATGCTGAACGGGTTTCGACACGCATTACCAGCAGCCAGAACGTGACCGCCGCGCTATCCAGAGCCTTGACGGTGCGCGAGATTGTCGAGGTTATCATCGATCAGGGGGCACCTGCGGTGGGCGCTGTAGCGGGCAGCATCGGCTTGCTAGCCGAAAATGGCTCGACCATTGACCTAGTGAGCATGTCAGGCTACAGTAGCGAGATACGCGATCAATGGGCGCAAATTCCGCTGGAAAGATCTACACCTATCACCGATGCGGCCCGGACTGGCGAATCGATCTGGCTTAGGTCTATTGAAGAACGTAACCAGCGCTATAACTATCCTGCGCCTGATCCTGATGGCGGCGCGTGGTCAAGCATCCCATTGATTGTCGATGGGCAGACGATTGGCGTAATGGCGTTGAGTTTTGGACATGCCTATGAATTTAGTGATGAGGATAAGGCATTCATCACATTGCTAGCCCAGAACTGCGCTCAGGCATTGGATCGCGCCCGGTTATATGAGTCTGAACGGACTGCCCGTACCCGCGCCGAACGTACTACAGCGCGTATTACCAGTAGCCAGAATGTTACGACAGCGCTGTCCAGAGCACTCACAGTCAACGAAGTTGCCGGGGTTGTGATCAATCAGGGGCTAACTGTAATGGGGGTAAGGGCTGGCCTAGTTGCCCTGCTCACCCCTGACCAAACGACACTACAAGTGATCAGTGCGGCAGGCTATCCACCAGAGATACTCCAGAAGTGGCACGAAATTCCTTTGGCAGAACCCTCGATCATCGCCGATGCGATACAGACGAGTCAGCCGATCTGGGTCGAATCGCTGGACAAGGGCAAGCCCTACTACAATTTCCCCCAACTCGACACAGAACATAGGGCATGGGCCACGATTCCCTTGATCGTAGATGAACATGCGATTGGTGGGATGATTCTGAGTTTTCCTGATTCTCGCGTATTCAGTGAGGAAGATAAAGCATTCATCATGTTGCAAGTGCAAAAATGTGCCCAAGCCATTGATCGGGCGCGCCTGTATGCCGAAACCAATGAACAACGGGAACGCTTCCAAGTGACACTGTCCAGTATCGGGGATGCCGTGATTGCCACCGATATGGACGGCTGTATCACGTTTATGAATAATATTGCCGAAGCACTGACAGGCTGGTCAAAAGAAGAGGCGATTGGCAATGAGCTACAGAAGATTTTCCATATTATTAATGAAACGACCCGTGAGGTCGTGGAAAATCCCGTTACGAAAGTCATCCATGATGGCGCAATTGTTGCCCTTGCTAACCATACGACTTTGATCGCCAAAGACGGTGGAGAAATTGCGATTGATGACAGCGGCTCGCCAATCCGCAATGAACATGGCACGATTATCGGCGTAATTCTGGTCTTTCGGGATGTTAGCAAACGTCGAAAGGCAGAAGCCGACCTTGAAGCCACGCTGGAACGCACCTTCGATCTTTATGAAATCTGCCGACAGATTGGCCTTGTGTATTCTCCCCATGATGTCTTGAAGGCACTGATCGCCAGTCGCTATATTCGCTATGTGACTCAGGCGGCGGTACTGATGTTTGATAAACCTTGGGGCGCAACGTTCCCCACGCACATTGAAGTCTTGGCCTCGCTGCGTCAAGACATCGGCTTACCGGGTTTTGCTGAGAGCGGACTGTTAGCCGATAGTCCACTTGCTGCGCTGTGTTCACCCAATAGTGCCGCTTTTGTCGAAGATGCACGGATCGACGCACGGTTGGACGCAACCGCCCGCGCCACGTTCGTGGAACTGGAAATGGCGAGCATGATGATTTTCCCGCTAATAGCGCGTGGTGAATGCTTTGGGCTACTGCCACTATATTGCGCCGCGCCTCACCAGTGGGAGCAGGATGATTACCGTCATATTCAGGTGTTTATCGATCAAGTGTCTGTCGCCATGGATAATGTTCGGTTGTTAAGTGCCGAGTCGCAAGCGCGGCAAGAAGCCGAACAGGCCAACCAACTGAAGATCAAGTTCCTCGCCATGATCTCGCATGAACTCCGCACGCCGCTCACCTCGATCAAGGGGTTTGCTACGACCTTACTGGCGACTGACGTTACATGGGACTCGGAAAGCCAGCACGATTTTATTACGATCATCAACGAGGAAGCTGACAAGCTCACCGATCTGATCGAGCAACTGCTCGACCTATCCCGGTTGCAGGCCGGCAAGCTGGGTATCCAGCCGGAACCGCGCCACCTCAATGAGATTGTGGGAACGGCAATGGCGCAACTGGAATCTATTACAACGCATCATCAGCTTGCCATTCATATTCCGCCCAATCTGCCAGTGGTCATGGCGGATACACAGCGCATTGCTCAGGTACTTGTTAATCTGGCAGGCAATGCTTCCAAATACGCACCGGAAGGGTCATCTATCGCCATCTCGGCAGTGCGGCAAGACTCCCGGGTTCAGATTGAGGTCAGCGATCAAGGGTCGGGAATTCCTGTGGAAGATCGCGAGCGTGTCTTTGAAGCCTTCAAGCAGGTGGAAAGTTCTCTCGCGCAGCAGGCCAAAGGAGCCGGACTCGGACTGGCAATCTGCAAGGGGTTGATCGAGGCGCATGGCGGGCGCATCTGGATTGAGGGCAACGATGACGGCGGGACAACGGTAGTCTTTACGCTCCCCGTCACGACGCTGCATGATCGCTAAGGCTCCTTAACTTAAGTCCCTTTCTACTACGTGGAGAGGGATTTAAGAAATCGCGGTTACTCCGTCTCCGGTTTCAAACGAGGTGTTGTTCTCTCATGAATCAAAATGGTTCAGTGCAATCAGTTGATGAGGACTCCTCAAATTCAATCGCAGCGCAGAAAAAGCCGATTCTGAAGTTCTTCTTGTTAGTGTTCGTGCTTTCTATTCCATTCTGGCTGATCGGTGCCGCGACTGGACTAGAACTGTTACCGGGTCTGCCAGTGGCTGCGTTGATGGCCTTTTGCCCGACGATTGCCGCCGTAATTCTTGTTTATCAAGAAAACAAGATAGTGGGCGTGACCGGGTTGCTAAAAAGATCATTCGATTTCAAGCGGATCAAGGTGAAGGTCTGGTACGCGCCGATCCTGCTGCTAATGCCGCTGGTCAGTGTATTGTCCTTTGGTGTGATGCGCCTGACCGGAACGCCAGTTCCAGACCCACAGATCGCGGTTCTGCCGACACTGATTCTATGCCTTGTGTTCTTTATCAGCGCTTTAGGCGAGGAACTGGGCTGGTCTGGATATGCCATTGACCCGATGCAGGATCGGTGGGGGGCGCTCTGGGCTAGCATCTTTTTGGGATTAATTACGGCTTTTTGGCATTACGTGGCGTTGGTGCAGGCTAACCGTTCGATAGTATGGATCGCTTGGTGGTTAGTCGGCTCGGTGGCGACACGAGTGATCACCGTCTGGCTCTACAACAACACTGGCAAAAGCGTTTTCGCTGCGGCACTTTTCCATATGACAGTCAATGTCGTTTGGCAACTGTTTCCGATCAACGGCTCATACTTCGATCCGCGTATCTTCGGCTTGTTGTCGGCCTTGCTAGTCGTCATCATCATCATTGGGTGGGAGCCGCGAACGTTGGCGCGATATAGATGGAGTTAGCGGAGAGGAATTCTATTGTGTTTTCCTAAACTCTCCTCATAGATTGATAGATCAAATGCGTGCAAGGCGCTACAATGAGGCGACTTGTTAACCGCCTGAGTCGCGGCTTTAGTGCTAGTCACTAAAGTTCGCCTTATCTATTGGAAGTGAGTCATGCAATATCAGGGTCGCGCCTGGAAATATGGGGATAACGTCGATACCGATGTGATCTTCCCCGGTAAGTACACCTATACCGTTACCGATGTCGCTGAAATGGCGACCCATGCCCTCGAAGACCTTGACCCGACCTTCGCCAGCGCCGTCAAACCGGGCGATATTGTCGTTGCCGGGACGAACTGGGGCTGCGGGTCGTCGCGTGAACAGGCGGTGACTTGTCTGGTCGCCGCTGGAGTCAAGGTGTTGGTTGCCCGTTCTATCGCCCGGATTTTCTTCCGTAACGCAGTAAACGGTGGGTTGCTGCCTGTCATCTGTCCGGCGGCGGTAGAAGCCATCCAGAATGGCGAAACCGTCAGTGTAGACGCAGATCAGTACACTGTGACCTGTGCCGCCGGAACCTTTGACTTTCCGCCGCTGTCACCGTCGCTCATCGCCATCTTGCAAGCAGGCGGCTTGATCCCGATGTTGAAGGCCAAACTCGCCGCCGAAGGATCACACTGAGCAACATGACGATCTCGACAACCCCAACAAACTCCTCGGCAAAACCGATTACGGTGTGCCTAATCAATGGTGATGGCGTGGGCAAAGAAGTTATCCCGGCGGCAGCGCAAGTCCTCTCAGCGCTGAATCTGAACATCGCGTTTACGCACGCCGACGCAGGCTGGGAATGCTTTCAGCAGCACGGTACTGCCCTGCCCGATTCCACGAAGGCGGCGATTCAAGCGGCGGATGCAACATTGTTCGGCGCGACTTCATCGCCTTCTACCAAAGTGGCTGGCTATGCCAGTCCGGTGCTGGCGATGCGTAAGCTGTTCGATCTGTATGTCAATCTGCGCCCGACGCTGTCCATGCCGGGGAGCATGGCAGGGATCGATCTGCTGGTGGTGCGCGAGAACACCGAAGGCATGTATTCGGGGCGCGAACGTCGCGAAGGCGATACCGCCATCACCGAGCGCGTGATCACGGTGCGGGCTTCGGAACGGATCGCCCGCTATGCTTTTGAAGCGGCGCGCAAACGATCACGGAAAAACGTAACCATCGTCCATAAGGCGAATGTCCTTAAAGAAACCGATGGCCTGTTCCGCGAATGTTGTTTGCGCGTTGCGGCGGAATTCCCCGATGTGACCTATGATGAACTGTTAGTCGATGCGTGCGCGATGTGGTTAGTCAAAGATCCGCGCCGCTTCGATGTGATCGTGACCACTAACCTGTTCGGGGATATTCTGTCCGATGAAGCGGCGGGACTGATCGGCGGGTTGGGCGTTGCGCCCTCAGCCAATATCGGCGCATCAGGCGTAGCCTATTTCGAGCCAGTTCACGGCTCCGCGCCCGATATTGCTGGCAAAGGGATCGCTAACCCAGTGGGTGCAATTCTGAGCGTCGCCATGCTGCTGGATTATGTGGGCTGTGCCGAAGCCGCCCGACGTGTCGAAGCGGCAGTTCTGCGTACTTTATCAGATGGCATCCTGACCGCCGATCTGGGCGGCGAGGCAACGACAGACCAGATGACAGCAGCGATTCTGGCGCGGTTGAACTGAGCGTATTATGCAATCGTGGCGCACGCTAACTCCCGTGATCATCATAGTCACATCACTAATGGTGATGCTCGTGGCAATCCTGATCGGCTGGTCGGAAGTCGCCCTGCTGATGGGCGTTGCAGGTACGATCATGCTCTTGCTGCAACGGCGGTTGCTCGCCTTTATGCTGCTGTTGGTGGTGCCAGCCTTCCTCATCGTGCGACAGGTACAAGCACAATTGACGTTCAATGCGGTACCTGCGCCCCGTTGGAGCAGTTCAGCAGACGATACACGGTTTGTAAAATGTGAGAATATTTTCCCGCCTGTGCCGACCCTCCCCGCGACAGAAAGTACCGCAAGCCCTGCGATCCCGGCGGAGCGCGGTAAGTTTCTGGTGGATACCATGCTGGCTCAGGCATTGCAGCACGACAGCAGCCTGAACGAACAGGATGTCATGCTGGCACAGGATCGCGTGACTAAGCTCAGACTTATCTCGGCGGCCTTTCCTGATGGGCAAACGCACTTGGCATGGTATCGCTCCGTTGTGATCAGTCGCTACCCCAGAGCCGACTTGACGATTGCCTATGCCGACGCAGCCAGCGGTGAGCCACTGATGATCGTGACAGATGTGAGAGCGCTGTGGGAGGCGGGTCTGGAATGTCGCGACGGCGCTGGCTTTAGCCCCGAAGTGGCAATAACCTCTATTCAGTTAGGGCGGCAGTTGGCAGCGAATTATCTGCTGCTGTTGATCTTCGGCAATGTCGTTGTACTCATTGGGAGCTATATCATTGCGCGGCGAACTCAAAACAACGCTAAAAGGCAACCAGAAAAAGACTCTCATGACATTTAATGATGACCAGTTCGACTCGCTTCTCAGCGGCTTATTAGAAGCCTACAGCCCGTCCCACGAAGAACGCCACGCCGCCGACTATCTTTCCGGCTGGATGCGGTCAGCGGGCTTTGATCAGGCGTTTGTTGATGAGGCGGGAAATGCTGTTGGGGTGCTAGGCAATGGCCCACAAGAGATCGTACTATTAGGCCATATCGATACCGTTTCCGGCTATATCAAGGTCGAGGTGCGCGACGGTAAACTTTATGGGCGCGGATCGGTGGATGCCAAAGGCCCGTTGGCGACTTTCGCGGCGGCGGCGGCACAGGCCGGAGCGCAATCCGGTTGGCGGATCGTCGTCGTTGGCGCAGTGGAAGAAGAAGCCGCTACCTCGAAGGGCGCACGTTTCGCCGCCACACAGTATCATCCGGCGCTATGTGTCATCGGGGAGCCAAGCCAGTGGGATCGCGTGACACTGGGTTATAAAGGCCGTCTGCTGCTTGACTACCGCTGTTCGCGCACCATGAGTCATACGGCTGGCCCTGACCGCAGCGCCTCCGAACAAGCTGTCGCGTTTTGGAACGCCATCAGCGCCGAAGCCAGCGCGATCAATGCAGGGCGCGACAAGATATTTGAACAAGTGCAGCCGTCGCTGCGGGCGATCCGATCTTCGGATGATGGCTTTCACGAGATCGCGGAGATGACGCTCGGCTTTCGTCTGCCACTGGATATGCCACCGGACACACTGATCCCGCGTTTGCTGGCTTATGCCGAAAACGCCGAGATTAGCTTTCGTGGCTCCGAAGTCGCCTATCGCGCCGAGCGTAATACCCGGTTGGTGCGTGCCTTCAACAACGCGATCCGTGACGAGGGCAGCAAACCGGGTTACGTCTTTAAGACAGGTACATCCGATATGAACGTGGTGGGGCCGATCTGGAACTGCCCGATTGTGGCGTATGGCCCCGGCGACTCATCGCTTGACCACACACCCGAAGAACATATTATTCTGGACGACTATCATCACGGCATTGGCGTACTAACCCGTGTCCTGACCAGCCTGAGCGAGTCGGAAGCCTAGTCCTGCTCACCATAGAAGGATGAAAATACGGTAGACTGGATAGCATAATCCCTACACTGTACCCGTAATTTCAAGAGAGGAAATAATTTTTATGGACGACAATCTGACGATCTTGTTTGTGTTGGCTGATGGCAAGACCCCTACTGGACATCGCGCCGAGTGGAATGTGATCTCGTTTGTCCAACCGGAAACCGTCGAAGTCCGGCTCGACCCGACCCGCGAAGATTTGGGAGTCGGGTCGCTGCTGGACGATCACCAGATCGTCGCGATCCATGTGACGTGGCTGGACAATTATCAAGATAAAGCTGCCCCCGTACTTGGCATTACCGGGACTTTCCGTGCCGCGCCAGTGGGCAGCCAGAATGCCAAAGCCGCCATTGAGATTATGCCCTCAGCGGTGCAGGTTCCCTATCACCCAACCGGAGCGCAGATCATGGAATGGATCGCGACCTACATGCAAGACAACGTGTATCACGACGGCATGGAGTCGTAATTGCTACCTCGTCCGAGAGGCTAAACCTCTAAGATAGGCATATTAATCTCGTGGCGGACTTTTGCCGACTCGTAGATGGCTTGCAAGATCTGCACTGCCACTAAGCCTTGTTCACCGTTAGCGGGCAGCGGCTCGCCATAGCGAAGTCGATGCGCCGTATCGAGCACTAGCATCTCATGACTACCTAGCCCGTTCAGCCGCACTTTGGGTGTAATCGTCACAGGTTCGCCTTCCATCTCGGTATAGAACGCCAGTGTATTCTCCCATGTGTAGTTCGGAATTTTCAGAACTACGGTGCCTTTTGTCCCCTGTATTTCCATGTGGATCAAGTCGTCGGCGGGTTGGCGATGTTCAGCCCATGTCACTTCAAGCGTGGCATTGGCCCCATTGGCAAAGCGGATAAAGCCCACTGCGCCGTCATCGACATCAAACGACGGCTCAATCGGTTGACCGGGGCGACGACCCCACGTTTTCAGCCCGTGTGGGCCAAATAGCGAACGAATATCGCCGCTGACCGTGTTGACCGCCGGGAAGCCGAGCAGCCACAGCGTCAGATCAAGGACGTGTACCCCCAGATCGATTAACACGCCGCCGCCTGCCAATTGGAGATTACCAAACCACCCCCCACCCGGAATGCCTGTTTCGCGCCGCCAACTCGCGTAAATATGATAAATATCGCCAAGCTGTCCAGCCTGCACCAACCGATAAATCCATTGAATATCGGTGCGATAGCGAAAGTTATAGCCGACAATCAACCGACGATCATTGCGTTTTGCCGCGTCGAGGATCTCTTGTGCTTGCGCCACCGTTGGAGCCAGTGGTTTTTCGCACAAGACATGCACCCCAGCATTTAGGGCGGCAATGCTAACTTCGGCGTGCAGAAAGTTTGGCAAACATACGCTGAGTACATCCAGCTTGGCTTCCGCTAACATCCGTTGATAATTGGTAAACAGACCTTCGGGCGGTACATTATATTTGTGACCAAAATCATGTAAGCGCAGTTCATCGGCATCGCATAGGGCAACGAGCGTTGCGTCGGGGCTGATATGGTAGCCTTCGGCGTGGAGTTGACCGATCCCTAAGCCAATGACCCCAGCACGCAGTGGTAGATCAACCATAATAAATGGGTACTCCTGACAGCAATAGTGCAATTAGCATCGATGTGGTTGTTAAATTGTAGCGCGTTCAGGGGAGATACGACCCTAGCAAACTAGAACGATATACAAGCAGCTAGGGCATATAGGGCTGGCAGCGTTAATGTTAGATCATAGTTCGTCGTTTTTCAGTCAATTCACCTTTTGGTCGGGGTGAGCGTCCTGTGTCTTTTCTTCATACAAGAAATGTGCTAGCGCTGTCTGCGCCCCTACTTGTGTCCCCACATCCTGAAAGAGACCGAGATCTTTTAACGGTATCCAACTGAGTGCTCCTTGAGAAAAGTGTTCAGGGTCGAGAGCGATTACCTTTCCATAGCTCTGATAAATTGGCGCTGAAAACAGGGTTTGTGTCAGCATATCAATCACCTTTGTTGGATCACCGCCGCTTTTCTTGACCATTGTTAAAGCCTCTTGCATTGCCCTAGTTGCAGCAGAACCCAAGAAGTTGCCACAGAGCTTTACGGTAAGCGCCGCACCCATTTCTTCGCCAAAATCAAAGATACCCTGACCCATTGCCTCCAGAAGCGGACGAACTCGTACCTTTGCTTCAATAGATCCTGCGGTACATATCCATAACAATTGTGCAGCCGCCGCTTCGGGCCTGCCAAAAACGGGCGCTTCGACGTAAAAACTGCCGTGCTGTGCGTGTAAGGCTGCCAGCGATCGCGAGAGTGCAGGTGAAACAGTACTCATCGAGAGATGAATACCGCTTGTTCCCAGGTGCTGTAAAAAGCCTTCGCTCATCACCACGTCTTGCAGCGCCTCGTCGTTTGACACAACCGTTATGATAATGCCACCGGGAGTCACTGCATCAGCGGGGCGAGAGGCGATCTCAGCGCCGAGCGCCTTGAGTGGTTCAGCTTTGCTGAGTGTGCGATTATAGACCTTGAGTGGATAGCCAGCTTGAAGCAAACTATGTGCAATAGGCAGTCCTAGCGCACCAAGCCCAATAAATCCAATGGTTTCGTTCATCATGTGCCTTCTTTCTGAGTAGGTGTTTCATCATTCACTAAAATATGATGTTGACGTTAACGTCATATTCAAAGCAAAAAAAGTTAGCGGTATTGTGCCTCGTTCAGAAATTTCTCAAAACGCTCAATATGCGTTTGCAATTCGCTACGAAATTGCTGTAACTCGTCCATTTTGCGCTCTGCTTCGTCCAAGTGTTTCCGTAGGATGACGAGGACTTTTTGTTTGGGTTGGATGCCACTTGGGTCAGTAAAGTAGAGATCAATCACCTCACCAATCTCCTCTAAAGAGAGGCCGAGACGTTTAAGCTGGTCGATTTTTCGTAAGCGAAGGAGCGTTTCTTCGGTATAGTAATGGTGTCCATGACCTTCGCGCTGACCCGGAGCAAGCAACCCGATACTCTCATAATAGCGGATAGTGCGCTGGGTGACTCCTGCCAATTCTGCCAGATCACCGATCCGCATTAACTGATCCAATGATTTACCTCTAAACATGACGTTAACGTTATATTTGTATAATACAGCCTGACCATAGCTCTGTCAAGAGCACTGTTCAACTATCAGCTTTTTTGCAGGCAGTGGCACTTGTGGCAAACTTTTATTGAGAAACAGTTTGCATATTTAGAGATTCCATAGCGTAATTACCAATTGGCTTGATCAATTATGGAGACAGGCACATAAAATTGACCGAAGTTATCAAAGAACCTTCATCCGTACTGGCTAGCGAAATCGTCCCTAATACGCCGCTGGCTCCGACCCTGATCGCGCTGACTTTGGCGCGCCTCATGATCAACGGGGCGCGGCGTTTTCCCTACGTGATCCTGACCCCGATGGCGGCGGCGCTTGGGGTGCCACGATCCACGCTAGAAGCGACCCTCTCAGTGCTGTGGGCGACAGGCGCGATTAGCCCGTTTACGGGTGCATTTATTGATCGGATAGGTCGCAAGCGCATGATGCTGATTGGCGTGGGCAGTTTGGCAGTCTTGGCAGGCATCGCGGCGCTTGGCACGAGCGCAAATGTCGTGCTGTTCGTGATCGTGGCAAGTGGCATCGCCAAGACGCTATACGATCCAGCACTGCAAGCCTACATCGGGGATCGCACTTCGTATTCGCAGCGTGGCATGGCGATTGGCATTACCGAACTAGCATGGTCTGGATCACTATTTATCCTCGGCCCGTTGGCGGCATTCCTGATTGTTCAAGTCAGTCTAGGGGCGATCTATGGCGTGATCGCAGCGGGCAGTGTGCTATCGTTTTTCCTGATCCTGAAGGTGATCCAGAAAGATGCACCAGTGACCTCGCCAGATACGAAAACAGCAGTCTCGACGCGGGCGCTGTACCGCAGTTTGTTTGCCAGCCGTCCGGCAATCGTATTGCTTCTCACCGCTCTGTTGATGGACCTGTGCATTGAGCAAGTATCTATCGTCTATGAAGTGTGGCTGCGCGATACGTTCACACTGACCACGATTGTGCTAGGATCGCTGGCGTGGGTGTTGAGTACCGCCGAAGTCGCTGGCGAAGGACTGGTCATCGCCATTTCGGATCGGTTCGGTAAGCGGCGCTTGTTGATCTTGGCGCTGGCGGCTACGGGGTTCACTTACCTACTGTTGCCGATTTCGTCCGGCAATGTAGGGCTGGCAATCGCCAACCTGTTCCTGCTTTTTCTGTGCTTTGAAACAAGCATCGTTGCCTTTCTGCCCATTGCCACAGAGGTTTTGCCACAGGCACGCGGAACCATGATGAGTGCCAGTATTGCCGCGTTTTCGGTGGGTCGCGCACTGGGGACTCTATTGGGTGGCTGGCTGTTCCGCACGGGCGGGATCGGCTTTAACGGCGTGGTCGGCTGGATTGTGTCAATGGTAGTGGTGGTGTTGGTCTGGCGCTTTGTGACCGATGCAAAGCGCGACGAACCGCCGACACTTATAGAACACTCAGAATAATACTTGACTGGAAAGTGTTATCATCGTTCCAGATCATGAGTGGGGACAAATTAACCTATGCCAGTTGATATTGGATCACTGCTTGGGACGTTTAGCACACGCTTTCTAGGTATCTTCATTGAGGCGGTGTCTTTCCTGTTGCTTGGCTCGATTATCTCTGGGGTGATTGGGGCGTTTATCAGCAACGATGATCTGGCGCGGCTCGTGCCAAAAAATATCGTTGCCGCCACCTTAGTCGGCAGTATGCTAGGCTTCATCTTCCCGGTGTGCGAATGCGGAGTGGTGCCCGTCACGCGGCGGCTATACCAAAAAGGGCTGCCTGTCTCGGTTGGCATTACTTTCCTGCTGGCTGCACCCGTTATGAATCCGATTGTGCTAGCGAGTACCTATGCGGCCTTTGGCTGGGGGCCAGTCCTCATCGGGCGCTTTGTGATTAGCTGGGTGATGGCGGTGACTGTCGGGTTGCTGTTCAGCCTACAAAATCGCCCGCAGCGCATGATCCGCGCCGAAGCACTGCCCGCGATTGCTGGCGGATCGGGCAGTCTTGCGATCACGGCTCCTACGCCGCGTATCGGGCTGCTGCCGGGACTCAAGCTGTCGTTCAAATTGGCAGGCGAAGAGTTCTTCGAGATGGGGCGCTATCTGGTAATTGGGGCGTTTCTGGCCTCTATGCTGCAAACCTTTATCGCTCAAGATTCGTTGAAGGCACTCGCCACCAATCCGGTAAACTCGGTGCTGGTCATGGCAGGGCTAGCCTTCTTGCTCTCGGTATGCAGCACCGTTGATGCGTTTTTGGCGTTGTCGTTTGCCAAGACGTTCACCACTGGCTCGATCCTGACCTTTTTGACTTTTGGCCCAATGGTCGATATTAAAAGCACCATGATGTATATGGGTGTTTTCAAGCGCCGCACAGTGCTCTATATGGTGATCTTGCCGTTCCTAATCTCGGTTCTGATCGGGATTTGGTTGAACTTGAACGTAAGATTCTAAAGAGGTTCTAACAATGTTTACAGTACGGACTCGCCAGTGGATTCAATCGCTGATCCTGCTGCTGTTGGGGATGTACTTCCTCGACAATATGCTGAGTGGGCGTATCTACTTTTATATCAATGAGCGGTTTGGCTGGCTATCGTGGATCGCGACCGGGATCTTTCTGGTGCTAGGCATAACCGGAGTCTTCGATCTGTTTCGTACTTCGCATCGTGAAGCTGAACATGATCACGCCGAGCACGATCACGACCATGCAGAACACGATCACCATGACCATGATGATCATGAGCTTCTCCAAGAAACTGGACATGAGGGGCATAATCACGGGGCAGCGGCTTCATGGCCTGTATTGGCGCTCGTTGCTGTGCCATTGGTGCTTGGCGTGATCGTGCCTGCCAAGCCATTAGGCGCGTCCGCCGTTGGAACCAGCGGAGTCAGCACATCGTTCAATGCGCTGCAAGCGGGTGGCGGCAGCGCGACTCAACTCAGCGTTGCCTCGACGGATCGGAATGTGCTGGACTGGGTACGCGCTTTCAACGGCAGCAGCAATGTCGATGAATTCAACGCCCAACCCGCCGATATGATCGGCTTCGTTTATCGTGACATTCGCTTCAAGGATCAACCGCTGTTTATGGTGGCTCGTTTTACGATTAGCTGCTGCGTTGCCGATGCCAGCGCCATCGGCGTGATCGTGCAGTCTGATCAGGCGGCAAAGCTCGCGCCGGATAGCTGGGTGCATATCAAAGGCAAATTCCAGTCGCAGCAGTTCGACGGAGCCAAAACCCCGATCCTAGTGGCGGACTCTATCGAACCAACCAACCAGCCCGATCATCCATATCTATATCCCTGATCATCCTCACGCTATAGCGAAGTTACGACGGGCGATCTCATCAGATCGCCCGTCGTTTTTGCCTAGAGTTTGGCTAGAGATGGATCATGTGGCCTATCACGCCCTCAGCGACTTCGCCCAACGCTTCGGTGAGGGTGGGATGCGAGTGAACGTTGCGGGCGATCTCCTCTGCGGTCAATTCCCACTTCTGCGCTAGAGTCAGTTCGGGCAGCAGTTCGGTCACATCGGGGCCGATCAGATGTGCGCCGAGGATTTCGCCGTACTTGGCATCGCTAATCAGCTTGATAAAGCCTGCGTAGTCGCCCAATCCGAGTGCTTTACCGTTGGCAATCCATGGGAACTTGGCGACTTTAATGTCGAAGCCTTTTTCCTTAGCCTGCTTTTCGGTGTAGCCAAAGCTGGCAACTTGCGGCTGGCAATAGGTGCAGCGCGGCATCATCACATAATCGAGCGTAATCGTTTCGACTCCGGCAATAGTTTCGGCGGCAATCTTGCCCTGAGCCATGCCAACATGCGCTAACGCCAGTTTCGCGGTGATGTCACCAATGGCGTAGACTCCCGGTACATTGGTCTGCATCTTTTCGTTAATATCTATCCAGCCGCGTTCGGTGAGCTTAACGCCCGTCTTTTCCAGACCATAGCCGCCGCGTGGCTTCCAACCGAGTGCCTGCAACACCATGTCGGCGCGCAACTGCTGTGACTTGCCATCTTTGGTGACAGTTACCGTCACGCCGTCTTTGTCCTCATCGATCTTATCAACGCTGGTGGAAGTCTGAATCTTCACGCCCATGCGAACGTACTGCTTCTCAAGTTCCGCCGAAACTTCTTCATCTTCCAACGGCAGAACACGGGGCATATATTCGACAACGGTTACATCCACACCGTAGTTATGCAGCACATAAGCGAACTCGATGCCGATTGCGCCTGCGCCTGCAATGATAATGCTCTTGGGCAACGTATCGGAAAGGATCAATTCAAGATAGGTGCGAACGCGCTCAGTCACTTGCGTATTGGGCAGCAACTTAACTTCTGATCCGGTGGCAATGACGACATTCTTGCCGTTGAGCGTTTCCTTGCCGCCATCGTTCAGCGTAACCTCAATCGTCTTTGGCCCGGTAAAGTTCCCCCAACCGTCAAAGCGATCAATCTTGTTTTTCTTGATCAGGAATTCCACGCCCTTGACGAGCCGATCCGAAACCTGACGGCTGCGCTTGAAGGCAACCCCATAATCCAGCCCGACTTTCCCCTCGAACTTGAAGCCGAAATCCCCGGCACGCTCGGTGAAAATATGGGCTAGTTCCGCGTTACGCAGCAGCGACTTGGTAGGAATACAGCCGACGTTCAGGCATACCCCGCCCCACCACTGCTTCTCAATAATCGCGACCTTGAGTCCAAGTTGAGCGCACCGAATAGCACATACGTAGCCGCCCGGCCCTGCGCCAAGCACTACTACATCATAATCTTTAGCCATGCTGGCTCCCTTTGCTTGCATGAGTCTCTATGGTACAGGCTAGATTGTAACGCTTGCCTACAGCCTAGCCAATGCACACCATCTATGAATTCAGGACAATTACAAACTCATCTTTCTTACCTAACAGTAGCTGTAAATCTGGCTACTAGCTAGAGAAGGAGTTAACGATGAGGAAGAAGGCGTTCAATCTTGTATCCTATCTTCATTTCGCCACCCACTAACATGATCTTGTTATGGCAAGCAGTGGTTCATGAGCATAATTTCGGGTGCTCACCAATATTAACGGCTGATAATTGGCGGCACAAAATAAACGAGGGTGTTTAGCCGTGCTTGCCAGTGCGAACGAGTAGGCAAATTGTGGAAATCTTTGCTGGCGTTAAAACAGATCTTTGCTGGCAATAACAACATTTTAGTGGAAAGATTACAAACGTATATATGTAAAAATTGAGCAATCTGCATAAAAAACGAATCTTAAATAACGCAAAACGTAATTTTAGAATTAATTTTTAATGCTAATTCAATACTATTTTTGTCTAATTACGCTAAAAAAACCGTATAGAATTTCGTTAGATAAATACTAGTTCCATCGCTAACGTATTTCTTATACTGTACCACATCTTCGGGGGATGACCCACTAGTATACGTGAGGGACATTATGATGCACAAGTTGCGAGAAGCGCGTCAACGCTTCATCACAAATGCCCGCAATCCGGTAATGCGACGTAATGTTGCTATCCTGTTTGCAGGTAAGGTGATCGGTCTAGCAATTGTTATGCTACTCATCACATTGTTTATGGGACAGTCGGCTCATGCGCAGGGGACAGATCCTGCTGGGCATGTACCCACGATCAATGCCGTGAACACCGTCTGGACACTAGTGGCGGCTTTCCTAGTCTTCGCCATGCAGGTAGGTTTTGTGATGTTGGAAGCTGGCTTTGCCCGCTCCCGTGAGTCGGTGAACATCCTGATCGAAGGTATTGCCGATACTTGTATTTGCGGTATCACCTTCTGGGCATGGGGTTTTGCCTTCATGTTCGAGCCGGGTACACCACTTATCGGCACGACTGGCTTTTTGCTGCAAGGCTTGCCGGAAACCTATGGTTCTACGGGTGTACCGCTGTTGGCCTTCTGGGTCTTCCAGTTTGCTTTCGCGGATACCTGCTCGACCATTACTTCGGGCGCAATGATTGGTCGCTGCGGTTTTGTCGGTGACCTGATCTATAGCGTCGGCGTAACGGGCTTCATTTACCCAATCATCGGTCACTGGGGCTGGGGCCCAGACGGCTGGTTGGCAGTCATGCAGCCTCTCGGATTCCGCGACTTCGCGGGTTCGACAGTGGTTCACACCATCGGTGGTGTCATTTCACTAGCAGGTGCTATCGCGCTGGGACCACGTTTGGGGCGCGTCTTCAAGCGTGACGGCGGCGGACCAATGGCCCCGCACGATCTGATCATCGGTGCCTGCGGTGGTTTGCTCCTGTGGTTTGGTTGGTACGGCTTCAACCCCGGCAGCACGCTTTCGGCGCTGGATGCCAGCGGTATTGGTCGTGTATCGTTCAATACCACTCTCGCCGCTGCTTCGGCAGGTCTGACAGCTATGTTTATTCAGTATGCACGTACCAAGAAGTGGGATCTAGGCATCACGGTTAACGGGTTCTTGGCTGGTTTGGTAGCCATTACCTGCCCCTGCTACTGGGTAGACCCGATTGGCGCGTTCTTTATCGGTATCGGCGGCGGCATCGTCGTCATTGCGGCTATCGAAGCGCTGGAATATCTGCGAATTGACGACCCAATTGGTGCAGTTCCAGTTCACATGGTGGCCGGTATCTGGGGAACACTGTCGCTTGGTCTGTTCGCAGCAGGCAAGTATGGGGTACCCACCCCGACGGGCGCTGATACCAGTGTTGTCATCTCAGGCTTGCTGTACGGTGGTGGCGCAGGTCAGTTGGTGGCGCAGTTCATCGGCAGCGCCGCTGTCACAGTTGGCACCTTTGTCGCTGCAATGGCTCTGATGTATGCGGTCAAGGCGACAGGCACGCTGCGCGTCTCGGCGGCTGGCGAGATCGAAGGCTTGGACATCCACGAGCATGGCACATCGGCCTACCCAGAATATGCGTTGCTGGGTAACGATGGCACGCCCAAATCCCTTGAGGAAGCCAAGAAACTGGGCAAGGTAGGCGGCGCGACAGCGCTCGCTGGTGACTAAATTCAATCACACCCAGGCTTGTACAACCTAAGATAGTCTGGCATAAAGGGACAAAGCGATCAATAACCGTTTTGTCCCTTTGTTGTTATCTTTAGATGAGACGAAGACACAAGATGAACATCACGAGACTCTTTTTGAGTGAAGCGCCTATGCAACGAAAGCGCTGGATCGGACAAAATACACTCGCCATCGCGAGTCAATATCTCGTGATGTGCGCTGTTGTGCTGGGAACCACACTGGCGATCTTCCATTTTCGATCTTCGCTGGGGACTCTGAACATTTCAGTGCTGTACCTGTTTATTGTGCTGATATGCGCCATGATCGCCAATCCGGGGGTAACACTTTTCTGCGGGCTGTTCAGTTTTCTGTGCTACGACTTTTTCCTTGTGCCGCCTGTGTTCACGTTGCAGGTTGCTGTGCCCTCTCTACTGCTCGATCCAGTCGCCTTTCTAGTCGTTTCTGTCGTAACGTGCATCATGGCGGAGCGTGCCCGCCAACGGGCAATCCAGACTGTGATCTACCGCGAGGCTGATCTCCTGCGATCTACCTTGCTCAGTCTGATCTCGCACAATTTACGCACGCCGCTTGCCATTATCAAAACTGCCCTGACCAGCGTTCTAGCAATTGATGAGTCGGAGACTGAAAGCCGACTGCTGCTGCTGGATGCCAACGAGGAATGTGATCGGCTCAATCGGTTGATTGCTAATGTATTACAGCTTTCGCGCCTCGAAGCACATGCCGTGCAGATCAACCGCGACTGGCATTCGCTAGACGAAGTGATCAGTGTGGTCTTCAAGCGCTGGCCTGAAGCGGTTGCCGATAAATCGTTGACGGCGATTATTCCCGATGTGCTGCCGCTGTTCCAATTTGACTTTGACCTGATCGACGCGGTGTTAACCAATCTCGTCGAAAACGCACTGCGACACGGCGAACCGCCCTGCAAACTCACCGTAGCCTTGCAACCAGCCGAAAAAGCCGAGATCTGGATTAGGGTCGAGGATACGGGATCGGGCGTTAAGTTAGCGGATCGAGGACGGCTCTTTCAGCGATTTGCCACGACGAAGGCCAGCGGGATCGGCTTGGGGTTGGCGGTGTGTAAGGGGTTAGTCGAAGCACATGGCGGGCGGCTATGGGCTGAATTCGAGCCGTATCAGACGCGCTTCATCGTTGCCCTACCATTCGTATCCTATTTTGAGGATGAGACTGATGGCGCATCTGCTGATCGTTGATGACGAAAAGCACTTCCGCACGACTCTGATCCGAGCGCTCAAGAGTCAAGGCTACCGGGCAACTGGCCTTGCTGATGCCGACTCATTGCCTTCAGCGCTGGCGATTCACCGCCCCGATCTGGTGCTGCTCGATCTGATGTTCGAGTCGGGGGCGAGTGGGCTGGATGTGTGTCGCGGACTCCGTAGTTGGACTTCGATTCCGGTCATTATTGTTTCGGTCGCCAGCGACGAAGCCACCAAGATTAAAGCATTGGATGCGGGCGCGGACGATTATCTGGTCAAGCCATTCAGCATCGAAGAACTGATCGCCCGTGTCAAGGCGGTACAGCGGCGGTTGGCACGCACCGCGACCAACGAGTCGATGATCACCGTTGGCAACCTGACCGTAGACTTCAATGCCCAATTGGTCACGATGGCAAAAGAAGTGATCCATCTGACGCGCAACGAATATAAACTGCTGACCGCGCTTATCGAGGCCGAGGGACAGTCGGTTTCCTACAGTACCCTGCTGACCCGGATTTACGGCGGCAACCACGAGGGCAGGGGCGAACGATCTTCGATTCGTATCCTTGTCCGGCAGTTGCGCCGAAAATTGGGCGAAGACCTCAGCAACCCAACCTATCTGCTGACCGAATCGGGCTTGGGCTATCGGTTCAACATGAACCCAGAAACCACCATTCAGGCCGCAGGCTAGCTAGCTTTAGGAAAGATCTTCCATTGAAGAAGATACACATTGGCGTAGCAATGGCTCGCGAATCGCTTTTGCATCCAGCTTGCTCGCACCGAGGAACGTGACGAATCGCGCAAACCCGCCAGCCAATGCCGCTGCAAATGCCTCATCGTTGCCGAGGGCTTCGTCTTCCAACCACAAGCCAAGGATGACGAACGTGTTGGTTGACCGGTCGAGTTTGCTGTCGAAACGCCCAACGAGTCGGTCGCCCCACAGAATCGGCAACGTGTAGTAGCCAAACTTGCGCTGAGGCTCAGGCTTGTATACCTCCCACACGTAGTCAAAGCCGAACAAAACTTTGGCTCGCCCGCGTGCAGAAACAGGATCAAGCGGTGAGAGAAAGACGACTTCTTCAGTCGTGGTCGCCTCCAAGGGTGCCCACGACTTCGGCACCTGCCCTGCGCTTAACTCGCTAATTATCTCAGCGTCGTTGCCGAGTGCGTAGTGTTTCATTTTCCAGCCTTCAACCTTCACCTCGATCATGTCGCCGTCAGCCAACATCGCCTCAAGCAACTTCTTCGCGGCCTGATCTGGCTCGCCACGCCGATACGAATCACTCGTTCGGTTCAGCCGCGACAGACCGCTAAAGCCAATTTCCTTTTTGATCAAGAAGCGATCTGCCTCGACTTCGTCGTGTTCACGGATTAGGTGCGCGGGCGCGACCTTTTCGGTGAGGGCATAGACGCGCTCAAAGCGGTCACGATGGTGTGTCATCACTTCACCAGTCAGCCATAGATAATACAAAGCCAGTGCGCTGTCCTTGCTACCGCGATAACTTTGCGTTCGGGGACGATTTATCGCTATTGCATAGCCTCTACTAAAAAGACGTTTCACCAATTCCAATCCAACATCTTACTAGCTAAGCGAACGGCTGCGGCCTAGTTCGATTCCCATACCGATTATGCCCGACATTGAGCCGGGTTTGTATCTAGGAGTAAAAGGTAATGACTAAGGGATTAGTACCATGTTTGGCTTGCAGTGACCGCCTAGTGCCGTATAGCTTAGATTACTGCGATGTATGCCGCCAACAGCACAAGCTGATAGCTGCTTATGAGAACGACCCTTCCCTGAAAGCGGCTGCGCTCTCAATGCGTAACGATCAGCTTAACCAAAGTCGCCGCGATGATGATCACAATGACTACGATCCAACTACCGAGGAACTTGGGAACCGAGATATGCAACAGTTCATTGAGGGCCATGCTAGGATACCTGATGATAAAAGGCCGATTGGAAGTCTAGGAAACTACAAGGATTCCAGCGACTTCCTAAACCGACTTACGCCTGACCAAATCGCACAGTTCGCCGTTGAGGAACGCCTAGCTATCGCAGCTTGGCAAACGTACCAATACAAAATGTGGTTTGGCGATTACGAAGACGATAGCCTGCACAAACCACACAAAGCAATCGAAGTGCAAACCGCAGCCTACAATGCCTTAGCACTCCAGCAGGGCTTAATAAAGAAGCCGATAGGTACATCGCGCTATAAAGCTATCAGAAACGGAGCACGGCATAAGTTGAAAGCCTTGAAACCGCCATTTAGGCTGTAATAGGTTACAAGTAAGTTGTAAATATGTTAGAAAACCCCCAAAAGTGTCTTTTTGGGGGTCGTTCATCGCCTTTATCAGTATAGCCAGACAACAAAAAAGCTCACTTCGCAGGTGAGCTTATGGTAACCCGGTTAGAGCCGAGTTCAGCTGGCGCAAACACAATCAGGGAGATTGAAAGTGTCTACTAAACCCAATTCTACCACAAAACCAGAAATACAGCTGGTATTCGGCTGGATTCTATCTCGTGACGCGCTCCTGACTAAGCGTATAAAAGAGATAATCCCAAACTTTAGCTACCACCAAGAATCGGGTGAGGCAACTGTGTGGGACATTTCTGCTAAAGCTATCCCCGTTACTGTCCGGGCACGGCGGGAAATTGCAGCGTTATCGCTAAGGGAAATTGCAGCGTTATCGCCAACGCAATTTGCAGCGTTACCGCCAACGCAAATTGCAGAGGTACACCTAAGGGAAATTGTTCCTGAGGGGACGATATATTGTGTCCCACTTGGAGACTATTTTTGCGGTGAAGATATAGGTACGCTGATCGACGCAGATACGCTGTACAAGATCATGCGGCTTGTACGGGATTTCAACTGCTTACTAAACACCCAGACAGATGCAGACGGCATTAACTACGACTACGCGCTGCCAAAATGGGATACAGACTTCCGCTGGACCTCTACGCCAACCGTCGAACTGTCTTGGGAAAAGGGCAAGGCGTATATACAGGCGGATATTGGAGAAAACAATCTCAAGGAATGGGGTGAAGTCGATAGCTTCGATGTGAAAATATCGAAGTTGTATTCGCCCCTTACGTCTGATACCTCATATCAAGCCAGCAAACAGATACGTAATGGGCGCGATTTTTGGTATATCTGTAAGCGGCAAGGCGGGAAGTTGTTCAAGGTATATCTTGGCAAAGCCGAAAACCTAACAGCGGACAAGCTAATGACGGCGACGATTGAGCTAATTCTCTCAATATGGCTATCGGTGAGCCGGGGAGATGTGACGCATAAAGAGGTTGCAAAGAAAGCCCACAAAAAGCGGAAATATGCGAAGCGGAAGTTCAGCGCTGTCGCCGGAATACCTAGCTATGAACCAAACGACCCTAATCAGCTATTTTCCAGAATGGCAGCGGCGAAAATACTAGGGATTACGCCAGAGCAATTCGACTACCTTTGCGAGAAAAAGGGATTCAAGCATACGAGCACCTATGAGGCAAAGAAAGGGTCGGACACATATACCGCATATCTATATTCCGCCGAGGTTGTACG
Source organism: Chloroflexota bacterium (assembly GCA_040007395.1). Lineage (GTDB taxonomy): Bacteria > Chloroflexota > Anaerolineae > Aggregatilineales > UBA2796 > DATGFK01. The sequence continues at coordinate 1,908 of JBDTVG010000049.1, read as the reverse complement.
TGGAATGTCGGCGTTTGTGACATCGCGTAAAGCGAAAGCAAAGTAGGTGGTAAAAATGGGGAACTTTCCGATGCGCTTTTTGTCGTTCTATGTGCCATTTACCAAGTCACTGTCTAGGTAAACAACCCGGTGGAATCTCAATTTCCCGACCTAAGATAACAACGCATGAAGTATTAGATTAGGTCGGGAAATTAGAAATCCCCACTGCCATTTATCTAGTCGCTGAGACAATAGGTGGTTCATGAAACCGCAAAAGTGCATCAAAAAAGTCCCCCATTTGCTCAGACATAGTTCCAGCGCAGTTTGACCCCAACCCCCGTTCATCCCTCCTTTTAAACCGCTCAATAAGGAAAACCACATGATAGACCGTGACAGCAAGGGCAAGTTCCTACCGGGCAAGGCAGGCGGGCCGGGGCGACCTCCGTTATCCGCCGAACTGCCCTTTATAGAAGGCGTAAAAGCAGCTTCAAGCGCAGAGAAGGTCGCAGAGGTTCTCGATAAGCTCTACGCTGCTGCTATGCGAAACAACATTCGTGCTGCCGAACTGTACCTCAGCTATGTAATTGGTCGGCCTGTCGAGAAAGTACGCCTGTCGGCTGATTCTGACACCGTGAGGGTCGTACTTCACTGGGGTGGGCAAGCCGCCGATGATAACCCCACGCTGGACACAACCGCACAACCCGCGATTGAGCCGAGAGAAAGATAAGCGCAATTATCGGAACTAAATCCCATCGATAGCAGCATAGCGCCATAGAGAAGAAATTCACAGCGAGTAATTCAGTGAATGAGCCGTACTGACCTAAATACAACAGGTCAATTGAAAACGAAGAATCGCAACATATCAATTGAGAAAGGAGAAATGAATGCCAAGACAGATTGAACTAACATTGCCCAACATGCACCCGGCGCAGCTTGAAGTTTTCAACTGTCCAGCACGTTACCGCGTGTTGAGTAAGGGACGGCGGTTTGGTGGATCTATGCTAGGTGCAATCGAAGCGGTAGCTAGTGCCTCTCAACGCGGGCAAGTATGGTACGTATGCCCTAGCTACCCGATGGCTACCGAACGCTGGACTGAACTCTGTATCTTGGCTCGACAGTTTCCAGAGACTACGATTTTAGAGGGGCCACGCTCGATCACGTTTCCCGGCGGTGGTAAAGTGACCGTTAAAAGCGCCCATGAGCCGGATAGTCTACGCGGTAGCGGTCTTGACCTAATCATCTTGGATGAAGCCGCGTATATCCAAGACCTCTTGAAGCTCTTTGGTGAGGTACTCTTGCCAACCTTGTTGGATAGGAAAGGTCGCGCTCTATTTATCTCATCGCCCAATGGACTGAACGCCTTCCGAACGCTCTATGTGCGAGGGTTAGACCCGCTCAAAACATCTTGGGCGTGCTTCACCTTTGGGACAGCTAGCAACCCCTATGTGAGCGCCGACGATATAGCTGCCATGCGCAGCGAAATGACTGAGCTACAAGCTCGTCAGGAATTGGAAGCGCAGTTCGTTGACGATAATTCCGCCGTGTTTCGCCGCTTGAACGAGGTATGTGTGCTCAATCCACAACGCGGGCCACAGGCACAGCATAACTATGTCTTTGGGATAGATTGGGCGCGGGCAGTAGGCGGCGATGCGACGGTAGTAAGCATATTCGACGCTACGGCAAGGCGGCAAGTGTGGCTAGACCGCTTTACGGGGGTAGCGTGGGAAGTTCAAAGAAACCGCATTAAGGCACTCACTCAGCACTGGAAACCAGATACCATCTTCGCGGAATCTAACTCCATCGGTGGCCCAGCAGTGGAAGCGCTGCAACGCGATGGTGTCAGGGTAAAGCCCTTCGTTACCTCAGCCCAGAGTAAACCGCTGCTCATAGAAGCTTTGGCTCTGGCTATCGAAAAAGGGTCGCTTAATG
>JBDTVG010000048.1:0-25110 GCA_040007395.1 Chloroflexota bacterium | reverse complement strand
TTCCAGTTTTTCGGCTTGTGGCATATCGATGGTTTCTTGTTGTTCACGGCGGCGCTCCGACTCATAATGATCCGCATCGTTCCGGGCGGCAAGGTAGCCGCCCAATCCCATCGAAATTGATCCGGCGGCAATTTCTGCTAACCCGGCAGTGACCACTACCGTCGTTGAAGCCGTTGCCGAAAGCCCTGCGGCGAGTGCGAAAGGAACGGTTAACCCGTCGGACATCCCAATAATGATGTCGCGGATCGTCTCTGTAGCTGTGAAATGGCGTTCGATATGCGGCGTTTGAGGCATGTTTTTTTCTCCGGTAGTGCAATTTACTGCACTGGGGTTTTAGTAAGTGTGTTTGTGCGACTTAATGAAAGCTAGAACATGCTGCCATGCGTCCATCGATGCGTCGGCAAACTCTGTAGCACGCTTATCAAAGAAACTGTGTGGTGCACCGGGATAGCTGACTAGTTGATGTTCGACTCCCGCGGTGTCGAGCTTCACATCAAGTTGATGCACCGCACTTTCAGGGATGCCTTGATCTGCCCCTCCAAAGAGGCCCAAAACTGGATAGACGATCCGTTCAGCAATATCTAGAATGGTTCCTTTTCCACTAAAGTTACGGCTAATGCCCGGATAAAATGGGATGAGTCCTGCGAATCCAAAGTTTGGTCTAGTACCTGTCCAAAGTGTGAGCGCACCACCTATGCAAAATCCGACAACAAAAGTAGATCGCTCTTCGGTGAATTTATCGCGCAGATAATCTTGTGTAGCCTGTACATCAAGCCAGAAGGTATCCAGAGTTATTTGCTGCACATGCGGCATATATTCAAACGACTCATCGCGGCTGGTAAGACCTGCTGTACGTCCGAAGTAATCTAGCGCCATCGCCGTGATTCCGACCTCGGCAAAGCGGGTCGCAAGTTCTTTGTAAAATTGGTGCAATCCGCGCACGTCAGGATAGATGATGACCTGAACCCCAGAAGATTGCTCTGGCACAGCAAGATAGGCGGCAAAACGATTGCCATCACTTGCTGTCAAGACCAAATCTTCGGTAGTTGCCTTACCAGCGGTTCCGGGCGGGACGGGTGGCAGCGCCTTATCGTCGTAGCACATTTTACAAGCTCCTTATAGTCGATCCAAATTAGACAAATCGCCTATTCTATCGAGTTTACGGTGAGTTTCCCGTATTGAAGATCCATATCTGTTCAATCAAATTTTGTTTAAGCTGTTAAAGATGGTTAGAACTTTTCATGAGAACCGACAAACTGCTTGCCAAAGCCGCAGACTTAGGCTAGCCTACCGTGCAGACTGTGACTTAAACACGCTGGAGGCAACCGCCCAATGTCGGAAAATTTCGAAAAACTGAAGGCTAAACTGGTCGAGACGGGTACAGTAAGCGATGATGAGATTAATGCGGCGGGTTTGACAGAGGAGGAAAAGATTTGGCTCAACGCGGAGCGCTACGCCAAACAGCGCGACAAGCAGGAAGTGATCTCCCTTGACCAATATATCGCGGCGAACAAGGTTCTCGACATTGCTGCCGAAGGTAGCCCGGAATACAAAGACGCTGAACGCATCGTGGAAGCCTACGAAAAACAAGCCTAGCCGACTTATCCCCGGTTTTCTGGACTGGCTAACATGATTTTGTTACAACGCCAACATGACTCTGTTAAAATATCGCGTGAGTAATCGCTGTACCCAGTGGTACAATCATTGGGTACGATCCTACAATACCTTTTAGACTTACATTCAGTTTTCTAACAAAGCTTACATCGCGCCTACATCATCCACACGTTGCCAAAAAATACCAGATTTCACATTTACGCAAAGTTCATAGTGTCTCCATACGATCTACAGAATCGCGACGTAAAGTGAAACTATCAGCCAACTTGTGCGTATTACTTCATTGTGCTGCGATTTTACAGTGGTGACAGTTACCAATGTTATAACTGTTTAGCCAACCCTCAAAAATAGACTTGACAGGTTAAATTTTAAGTATATAGTGCAATTATATTTAGGTTAGTCTAAATTCATAGCTAATCCAGTGTGTTTACGCTGGCACGAAGTTGCACAAGGAAGCTAACGATCATCAACTTACAACCCGCTGTCTGAGTTACTTTTGAGTCTTGACATCTTCAGTGGGGAAACTTATGATAATTGCAAGTAACCACTTGCATACATTTGATAGTAATACGACCTGACTGGGTTTATGTAAAGCTGATCAGGTGTACAGAGTGCGGTCTAGTCTTGAATCTCGCGGAAGTGTGAGGACATGGGTATGCGTAGAATCATTGTCATTGTGGTAGGGGTGATTGTCGTCGCGGCAATTGCGTTTTTCTTTATCGGTGGACGATCCCGTTCCACCCCGACACCGGGTGCTGCTGGAGCGGGACAAGCCACCGTGCGTAAGATCACGATTGACAAGGGCGATCTCAAGCTCACCGTGAGCGCAACGGGTAACGTGGTTGCCAATCAGGAGTCCAATCTGAGTTTTGAGCAGCCAGCGCGTGTTCAGGAAGTGCTTGTCGAAGAAGGGCAAAAGGTTGATGCTGGACAGGTGTTGGCACGCCAAGAAGACAGCACTCAGAAATTGAACCTAAGTCAGGCCGACTATTCGCTCAAAGCGACGGAGGCGGCTCTGCAAAAACTGCTAAGACCTGTCGATGCTGGGGATGTTGCCAACGCGGAAGCTAATGTCAAAGCGGCACAGGCCAGCTACAGTTCGATGGCCAACAGTACTAGTATGGACAAGATCAATGCTCTCCAACTCCAATATCAACAGGCCTTGGCGAACCAGCAAGGTTCAACTGACCTTCGCAAAGGTGCGGGCGGGCAGTACGACAAAGACGATCCAAACTTCCAGCAAGCCTTGGCTCAAGAAGGCCAAGCTTCGTTCGATGCAGAGTCGGCCCGTTTGAGACTGGCCTCTGCCAAAAATGGTCGGTCATTGGTACAAGCGACAGCCAGAATTGCTCAAGCGCAAGCACAACTTGCTAAAGTCAAAGCGGGGCCAACCCAAGCCCAAATTGATACCGCTCAGGCTCAGGTGGTGGTTGCCAAACTCGCTCGCGATCAGGCGCAACACCAACTCGATAAGACGCTGATCAAGGCTCCCTATGCCGGGTATGTGACTTCAGTGTCGGTCAAAGCCGGTGAAGTCAGCAGCGGTACGGCAATGGTCCTGACCGATAACAGCGTCGTGTATATCGACGTGAATGTGGACGAAGTTGATATTGGGCATATTCAGGTTGGACAGCTCGTTGAATTCACGGTAGATGCGTTACAGGGTGTTACCCTGACAGGTAAGGTTACTCGGATTACCCAGCTTGCCGATGAGACAGCAACAGTCATTAAATATGTAGTGCGCGTCAATCTAGATCCAACCAAAGCTCCGATTAAAGTCACTATGACGACCAACGCGACCTTTTTGGTGCGTGAAGTCAAGAATGTCGTCCGTGTTCCTAATCAATATGTGCGAGTAGATCGCGTGACCAATCAGGCAACTGTGAATCTGGTGAATGCCAGCGGCGCGCTGACAGAAGTCCCGATCAAACTGGGGCTGCAAGGCAGCGATTACAGCGAAGTGATTGAAGGCTTGAACGAAGGCGACACTATCGGCCTCGGTGTAGCGTCATCTGCACCGACGAGCAACTAGCGAGGAACTCATGTTTAAACGTTTACGTAATCTCATCATCCTAGCAATCGTTGTGATCGCCGTTGCGGTTTTCATCCGGTTTCGTTCCAGCGCTTCAACTGCTGCTGCAACCAACGGTATCGTGCAGGAAACCAGCACGGTTGAACGTGGCGAAGTTGCCCTGAGTGTGAGTGCTACTGGACAGATCCAGCCGCTGCAAAAGGTGGCGATCAACTTCCCGACCAACGGGACAGTTACCACTATCAATGTCAAGGAAGGCGATCATGTCCTGAAAGGCCAGACGCTTGCCACACTCGACTCGCAGGCTAGCCAAGATGCACTGATGATCGCGCAGGGCAAACTGCTCCAACAGCAGGTCGCACTGAATAGCCTCACGGCGAAGCCGCGTCCCGCTGACGTAAATTTTGCTCAGGCCTCGCTGACTCTGGCACAAGCGCAGCTTTACGAAGCGCTGCACACCGGAACCGATCCGAATCAGGTGAAGATCAATGCGCTTAGTGTTGAAAGTGCCAAAAATCAACTCTGGCAAACTCAGTTACAGCGCGATCTTAACGACAAGAAAAAGGCCGATCTGCAAAAAAGCCCCTTTACCGCGCCTCAGGCCAGTTCACTGCCTTCAGATCGGGCGAATGACAAGGCGATTACGTCCAAGGAATATGACATCCAGATCGCTCAGGCTAACTTTGCTGATGCACAATCTAAAGGCGGCGATGCTAGCAGCATCGCGTCGGCACAAGCGGCGGTGACTTCGGCGCAGGTGACGCTGGATAATCTAAACAAAGGTGGCGATCAGGACGAAGTGGCGCAGGCGCAGGCACAAGTTGAGTCTGCTCAGGCATCCGTCGATCTGGCGAAAACTAATCTAGCGAAAACAGTGTTAGTTGCGCCTTTTGATGGTGTACTGGCTAAGTTGAACGTTCACATTGGCGAATCGACCCCTGTCACAAGCCCTGCCGCGATTATGCTCGACACCCACAGCTTTTACGTCGATATTCCAGTGGACGAAACCGATGTGAGCAAAGTCGTGGTGAATCAACCAACCACACTAACCCTTGACGCTTTACCCGATGCAGCCGTCAACGGCAAAGTAAGCCGGATTGCAGAGACAGGTACCAAGTCGGGCAACTCGGTCACATACACGGTTCGGATCGAGATCGATCCGGCGGGCGCATCACTGCTCTCCTCGATGAGCGCCACCGCTACCATCACGACCACGAAGGTCAGTGATGTATTACGTGTTCGCAACCGCTTTATCCGGTTGGATCGCAAAGCGAATAAAGCCTATGTCATGCTGCTTCAGCCTGAGGGCAACTATAAGGAAGCCCCCGTGACGCTGGGCTTGAGTAATGACACCTACAGCGAGATTAAAGGTGGGCTTAAGGCTGGCGACAAGATTGCCATCGTTCAGAGTTTGGCAGGGCCGGGCGGTCCGCCACCTAACAACAATGGCTAGGCTAAATCGGCGGCTGAGTCACTCAACTGACGTTCTCGCGTATCAATTAGGGTTAGCTAATCAATCTGCGTACTCGGTACGTTAAGGCAGGGACACGCAATGGCATTAAACAAACAACCAGAACATGTGATTCCGACAGACGAACGCGGACGCAAAGCAGTCATCGACATTCGGGATCTCACCAAGATCTATAAGATGGGTGACATCGAAGTCCCCGCGTTGCGTGGCGTAACGTTGAGCGTATACGAAGGTGAGTTCATCAGTATTATGGGGCCGTCGGGCAGCGGCAAAAGCACAATGCTTCAAATTTTGGGGGCACTCGACAAACCAACCAGCGGGGAATACTTTCTGGATGGAGTCGATGTCGCCAAACTAAAAGATAAGGCGCTTGCCGAAGTCCGTAATAGGAAGATCGGCTTTGTCTTCCAGAGCTTCAATCTTCTCAAGCGCACTACCGCCCAGCGACAGGTCGAACTGCCGCTGATTTATGCCAGCGTTGGCAATCGCAGCAAACGGGCGCGGGCTGCGCTGGAAGCGGTTGGTCTGAGCAATCGTTTGGACCACCTACCAAGTGAACTCTCTGGTGGGCAGCAGCAGCGTGTGGCGATTGCTCGTGCCATCGTCAATAATCCGTCGATTGTGCTGGCAGACGAACCTACCGGTAATCTTGACTCGCGCAGTGGCACGGAAGTCTTGAAAATCTTTCAGGAAATGAACCGCGAACATGGCATTACCACTATCTTTGTCACACACGATACCTTTGTGGCACGCCATACAGATCGTGTGGTGATGCTGCGCGATGGCGAAATCGTGGCGGATCAGCCTGTGCCGAACCCGATTTCAGCCGGGACAGTAGAGCGACCTTCCGAAGCGGCTGAACTGGAAGAGGTTTTCCGGGAAACCTACTTCGCGGGTGCGAAGGAGCAGTACAACTAAATGAACATTATCGAGTCCGTCCGTCTGGCGATCTCTGGCCTGCTGTCAAATCGGCTGCGCTCGATCCTGACCATGCTCGGTATCGTGATTGGTGTGGGCGCAGTGATCTCGTTGGTCAGTTTTGGGCAAGGCTTCCAGAACTTTATCAATGCTCAGTTTAACTCACTTGGCTCTAACCTGATCTTCGTGATCCCACGCACCCCGACGGGTTCCAATGCCAAAAACATTAAGCCAAAAGCGATGACTATCGACGATTCCAACGCGATTGCCAATCCGCTTCAGGTATCTGGGGTGCAGGCGGTAGCACCGGTTTATATCATTCAAGCTAGCGTCGTCACGAAAAGTAAAGATACAAATATGACGATCACTGGCATCACGCCAAGTTGGCACAATGTCCTCTCGTGGGATATCCAAGTGGGGCGCTCTATTGAAGATCCAGATATGACGAGTTCGGCGCGGGTCGCGGTACTGGGAACAGCGACAGTCAAGAAGCTGTTCGGTACCGACCCTGATGTTGTTGGGCAAGAAATCCGCATTAACAACATCCCCTTCCGTGTGATTGGCGTACTAGTTGACAAAAGCAATGGGGGACAGCAAGACGAAGTAATCAATGTTCCCTTAACTACCGCACAGAGTCGTCTCGGTGATGATTCGGCTCGAAACAGCAGCGGAGTCTATACGGTGTCGGTCATTTACGTAAAGGCTATCAGTGACAAAACCGCTGCTGCCACAGAAACCGACATTACCAATCTGCTCATTGACCGTCACAAAGTGCAGTTTCAGGGCGAGGAAGATTTTCAGGTCGTCAGTCTCGATCAAGTGCTGTCAATTGTGAGCAATGTGACTGGACTGATTACAATCTTCCTTGCCATTATCGCTGGGATCAGTTTGTTGGTCGGTGGGATTGGTGTCATGAACATCATGCTGGTTTCAGTCACCGAACGCACCCGCGAGATCGGATTGCGTAAGGCAGTTGGCGCACGCTATGGCGACTTGATGATGCAATTCTTGTTTGAAAGCGTGCTGCTGACGCTCATTGGAGGCAGTATTGGCGTGCTAATGGGTGAGTTGGTCGCTGTTGTCGCAAGCAAAGCTATTCCAACGCTATCTCTCTCGGTGACTCTCCCGGCTATCTTGCTAGCAACTGGGGTTAGCACAGCCATCGGTGTTTTCTTCGGCTTATATCCTGCGAACCGTGCAGCAACCCTGAATCCGATTGAGGCACTACGCTATGAATAGCATTACCTTACCTCCTGTTTTTGAAAACATTCGGATCGCCGTTGCCGCGCTGTTTTCCAACAAACTGCGTGCCATACTGACCACTATCGGTATCGGAATTGGTATCGCGGCAGTGATCATCTTGGTATCGCTGGGGCAAGCTGTCCAAACCTATGTGGTCAAGCAATTTTTGAGCGCCGGAACCGATCTGATCTATGTACGTCCAGCAGGTCCCAGACAACAAGGTGGGCCGCCCGTCTCGAATCGTGGCAGCGCAGTTTTCTCATTCCTAACGGATAAAGATGTGACGCTGCTATCGAATTCATTTAACGTGCCTAATGTCAAGGCGGTGGTACCAACCCTATCGCTTCGGCTCACAACTAGTTTTGAAACCAATGAAGAGAAAGCCTCTATCACTGGGACAACTGCACCCTACTTCGGTATTACCCGCAAGGAGGTTGAGTCGGGGCGACTGTTTGATGAGCAAGATGTCCTTTCTAGTTCGCGGGTTGCCGTGCTGGGTCAATCGACGATCACGAACCTATTTCCGGGCGGGCAAGATCCTCTCGGTGAGACGATCCAGATCAACAATGTCGCGTTCAGAGTAATCGGGACACTGAAAAAGATTGGTGGCGGTAGCTTTGGTCAGGATCAGGATGATGTAATAATCGTTCCGCTGACTGCCGCTCAGTCACGGTTGCAAACCGCCCGCAATAACAATGGTGATCTGCCACTGAGCCAGATCTATTTGCAGGCCAACAGTGACCAGTTGATCAATGATATTGTCGCGACGGTCAAGCCGTTGATGCGAGCGCAACATAAGATCAAACCCGGTGACGACGACGATTTTCAGGTCACGACCCAGAAAGACTTGCTAGACAGCTTTGGCGCAGTGATCGCCGTGTTAACCGCCTTTCTAGGGGTTATTGGTGGAATCAGTCTGCTGGTGGGCGGCATTGGCGTTATGAACATCATGCTGGTTACGGTGACTGAACGCACCAAAGAGATCGGGCTGCGGAAGGCAGTCGGCGCACGCTTCGGGGATATTCTGTGGCAGTTTCTCACTGAAGCCGTTGTCTTGTGTTTTGTTGGGGCGATTGCAGGCTTGATTGTGGCGATGCTCGTTACGGTGATTATTGGGGCAGTCGTCCCTGACTTGTCCCCAAAGATAAGCGTGCAGAGTATTGTGCTGGCGGTTGGCGTTACCACCTTTATCGGTGTGTTTTTCGGCTTATACCCAGCCAGCCGGGCTGCTGCACTCAGCCCGATTCAAGCTTTGCGATCTGAGTAGTTGTCTTGTGTGAAGTGTGTGAATGCTGCGCGTCCTAAGCGCTTGTGCCGTGGTCTGTTTGTTGAGAGGAATTGTTGGTGATGAACCCGCTAAATGAAAATACGTTGCTCATCCTTGTGGGGCTAGTGCTGCTGTTAATCAATGTGATTATCGGCGCGGTACGGCTTCGGCAAGGCCACCTGCGGGCCGGAGTCTTCAATGTACTGTTGGCACTTGCCGCCTGTATTCTGATCGCTTTCGGCCTCGTGCGAATTTCCTTTGCGCCGCTATTCGGTAGCCCTGTCGCTGCCGCCGCTGCTGTGCAGACGAAGCCCGGTACTGCCGTCAACGTTGCGAATGGGGCAAATGGGGCTGATCCGTCGCAAGGGAAAGCTTCGGACAATTCTGCCACTGACCCCGATGTAATAGCGCTACGCAAAGGTACGGTCTCTGCTCCTATGATGGCGGAACTTGCTAACGGCACGATTCCTGCGCCAATGCAGACGGTTATGGCAAGCCGACCAGAGGGTAGTAACGGTAATGTTGCGCCCCAAAATGTCAGTAATCCTAGTAGTCCAGCCGCCGTTACTGGAGTTCCAAATGCCGGAGCAGTAGCAATCAACCGCATGGCTCCACTGGCAACGGCTGTGGCTGCATTAGTGATCATCGTGGCAAGCTTTGCATTGTATCTAGCAGAACGCCGCCGTCAGGAGTTTAACCCTTCGACCTCGGCGGGGTTGCTCAATACTGGCGCGGGCATTTTTACATTGGTTGCAGCTTTGGTACTGCCTATCATCCCTCTCCAGCTTTCAGGGGCACGTTTGCCCATAGGCACCGTAGCGCAAGCCCAGACCATCGCTGGTACAACTACCCCCAAGCCGATTGTGGTGGATACGGCTACACCAACGGGCACTGCCACACCATCGACGACTCCGACTGCCGTGCCATCGCTGACTCCCGCGCCCAGTGAAACGCCGATTGTGTTAGTGACAGCAATTGCCTATGTAAGTACAGATACCACTACCGTCAACACCAGTTGCAGTGTCACGGCAAACACGATGCTCAATCTGCGTGGCGATCCTTCTATCAGCCAACGGGCAATCGGCAAGGTTTTCGCCGGGTCACTGCTGCCAGTTACAGGCCAATCCGCCGATAATAAATGGCTGCGTGTTGTAAACACGATGATCACTACGGATCAGAGCATTGAGGTAGAAGGTTGGGTCAGTGTCGAGTTTGTCACTGCTAATGCCTCGTGTGCTACTGCGAATGTGCCAGTGATTACGGCGACTTCAACACCTAGCGCCACGCCACGCTAGTGAGTGGTAATATATAGAGCGCAAGGTGTGACTATCGGCGATCAGCAATCATAGGTGGCAATGAACAAGCCTCAATTTGAGCAGTGGATCGAGAAGCGGATGGTCAAGTGGGCAGCGATATTTCTTTCGAGAAGCTGCCCCTCTATCCGTTTTCGGATCATCATCGCTTTACTTAGTGTTTTGGGAGGGCTTTCTAGCTTTGTTCCACCCAAGGCAGCTTCCGCTACCGACCAATTGCAATCGACTCGCTATAACTGGCGCTTCGTTGCGCGAGGGGTGGAGTACGTCGAAGTCCCCTTCGTGATAGCGGGTAGGCCGCGAGCCAATTTGATTGTGGCGCGGATAGCCCCATCGGCGGTCCTTTTCCGCATCTACTACCAAATCGGGCAGCGCAAAACGATCCACGATTGGGGCGTGGAAAAACCCAGTGCGGTGGTGCTAGTAAACGCTAACTATTTCACAACCGCAGGTCGTCCAATTGGTCTAGTGCGGATCGGCAGCAATATCATGAATCCTGCCACCAATCGCCCCGATAGTGGGCAATTTCTAGTACAGGATGAAGTGCCAGAAATTATCCCGTTGACAACTAATACACAAAAACAAAAACCCGCTACTAAAAATAGTATTTCGTATAGTGAAAGTTTTGAAGGTTTCCCTTTTCTCATTACGCAGGGCAAGTTATCGTCTTTTGCCGCAGCAGACCCAGAGGTTCGCGCCCGGCGCACCGTTATCGCCAAAGATACAGCAGGCCGCGTTGTGATTGTCGTCACGTCGCCGCTGGAATTATCCTTGCAAGAAATCGCAAACTGGCTGCAAGATTCTGGTCTGGAAATCTACACGGCGCTTAATCTGGACGGTGGATCATCTTCGCAGATACAGATTGCGGGGACTGATTTTTTGCAGATCGCTACTCCAGTAGGGAGAGTCCCCGTTGTACTTGCTGTGTTTGCCCGTTAGCAGCGCCTTTCCTCTACGCTATCTCGCTTCAAGGTAATCGGTGTAACCGCCATCAAAATTTCGCAGTGTTCCTTGATCCAGTTCAATGACGCGATCCACGATCTGATCGAGGAAGTAGCGATCATGCGAGATCACCAACACTGATCCCTCAAAATCCTCAAGCGCTCGTTCCAACGCTTCCGCAGAGGCAATATCAAGATTATTGGTCGGCTCGTCAAGCAGCAGCAAATTCGGCTGCGTAAGCATCAATCCAGCAAGCTGCAAGCGACTGCGTTCCCCACCACTTAATGTGCCAATCGGTTGGCGCGTTTGCTCATAGCTAAACAGGAACTTGCCGAGGAAGGTTACGGCCTGTCCTTCGCTCACTGCCGCTAGATCGCGCACCCGTTCGATAGGGGTGCGATGCAGCCACGACGCAAGGGTTTCGTGTTCCTGAGCGTAATAGCCGACTCGTACACTTGGCCCGATTTTGATCTGACCATCCAATGGTTCAAGCTGACCCAGAATAAGTCGGAACAATACGGATTTGCCCGCACCATTTGGCCCAATCAAGCCTACCCGTTCACCGTGACGCACCAGCAAATTTAGCCCCATGAACAACAGAACATCGTCAAAGGCCAGCGCGAGATTGCTGATCTCTAGTGCTTTGGTGCTGCCGCGCCCCCCGCCAAGTTGTAGATCCATCTGACGGCGCTCTCGAACACGTTCCACGATTTCGCCATTGGCTTCCATGCGTTCCAGCATTTTGCGGCGGCTGCGCGCTTGTTTCATAGATCGCTCATCCTCAAACATTTTTGCCCAGAGTTCAAAGCGGGCAATCGCCGCTTCGATCCGTGCAATGTCTTTCTGTTGGGCAGCATACATCTGCTGCTGACGCTGGCGGGCCAGTGCGCGAGCCACACTATAAGCGCTATAGTTGCCTTTGTAGAAGCGCAGTTTACCGTCCTCAAGCTCCACGATCTGCGTCACCACTTCGTCCAGCAGGTAGCGATCATGCGAAACGATTATCACTGTGCCTGCATAATTGCGTACTAGCGCCTCAAGTCGATGTTTTGCTTCGAGGTCAAGATGATTATCGGGTTCGTCCAGTAGCAATATACTCGGCGCTTCGAGCATCAGCCGAACCAACGCGACCAACTTTTTCTGTCCGCCGCTTAGGGTCTCGGTGGGCAATGCGTAGTCCTCTGGTGTGATGCCAAGTTGATTCAGCAGATCGCGCACTCGGCCTGCATGATGTGGCCCGCCCAGCTTTTCGTAATAATCAAGCGCCTGCTCCTGACGCGTTAACACACGCTCTAGCATTGCCAGATTGTTATACACTTCTGGCAAGCCGAGTCGTGCCTCAATCCGCGCCAATTCAGCCTCGATACGGACTAATTCTGGTGGCAGCCCCATCGCTTCTTCGATGAGCGCGCAGCCGGGTTGTAGCGAGACCTCTTGCGGTAAATAACCAACAGTAATCCCGTTCATCTGCGTGATATTGCCGCTGTCCGGCTGGACTTCACCCATGATCGCTTTGAGCAAGCTGGATTTACCTGCGCCATTCGGCCCGATCAGCCCGATGCGATCTTGATCACCGATAGCCCAGTTAAGATCACGGAAGATCACGCGCCCTGCGTGGTTTACGGTGAGATGGTCAATTTGTAAAACGTGCATGATTGTGAATGTATCCTTTCGGAAATATGGAATGACAGGAATCAAAAACGGCGATGAGGGTGCGCCCATCGCCGTTTACTTACCAGTTGTATTACAAATTCATCCGGTTAGCAGGCGCACCTGTACAAGGAGCGCCCCTGAATCGATGTCATCATGGAGCGAGAGATCACTGAAGAATAGGTAAAATAGACCATAAATGTCATTGTACGGGAAAAGCCCCATCCGTCAAGGGTTCGCCACTCCAGAAGTTAGTTGACAAAGAAAAGAGGAAATTATACCCTTTAACCGGTTAGAGGATAAATATAGGCTCAATTAAAAAGAAGGCTCAATATGGGGATCAGGGAGGTAAGAATGTGCTAAAATAAACGAAGAAAAAGAAAGGACGGCGACACCGAGATTCTCCCCGGCATTCATGGTGTGGTCACGCCCGGTCATACCCCGGCGCACATGGCGATCCGCTTCGAGAGTCAGGGACAGCACCGCGCTGTTTGTCGCGGATCTCGCTACCTATGCCGTTCATTTCGAGCGCTTGGGCTGGATGACCGCCTATGATGTCGAACCGCTGATTACATTGGAAACTAAACGCCACTGGCAGCAGTGGGCATTCGACCACGACGCATTGATCCTGTTCCAGCACGATCCCCACATAAGCGCCGGACGCTTGGTTCAGGATGGCGAACGCCGCCGCATCGAGCCTGTCGAAGTCACTATCGCCTAAAGGTGACTTGTCGCACTTCGTGAAGCAGTCACACCTAGCTTGGAAACCCAAACTATCTCCCTTTTAGCCCAAAATAGTGATGCCCGAACTATCTGACTCCACGCTAGAATAGTCAGCGCCTTATTTAACAAAATATTTTTGGAGAAACTTCTCAATGGCAGCTTACGTACTTCCACAATTGCTTAGCTACACAACGCCACCGCCCAATGAAGTGGTGCTAGTCGCTAGTGGCGATCTACGACTTTCCGCCAATCAGGTGTGCTGGGCGGCTCAAGACGCGATGGAACAGCAGATCGCGAATGCCTTTGCTAAAGAAGGGCTAACAGTTCGGCGGGCGCACGATTACGATCCGGTTGAAAAACATGGCTTTATCTCTAGCCAACGGATGGGAATGGATATTTTCGCCAAAATCCATCCCGACTCGAAGTTGATCGTTGCCGAAGCCGTGTGGCAGTACAGCTATCATGTGCTGGCGGGTTTACGCGACCATCGCGGGCCGATCCTAACGATTGCCAATTGGAGTGGTGAATTTCCCGGTTTGGTTGGGCTGCTGAATCTGAACGCCTCGCTGACCAAAATGGGCGTTACCTATAGCTCGATCTGGAGCCTCGATTTCACCGACGACTTTTTCCTAAACGGGATTCGGCAGTGGATCAAATCGGGCAAGATTACCCACGATGCTAGCCATGTTCATGATCTGTCAGCGGTGAAACTCCCAGAGGCCGAAGTGTCGCTCGGTGCGGCATTGGCGGCACAACTCCGCCAGCAAAAAGCGATCATCGGCGTGTTCGATGAAGGCTGCATGGGCATGTACAACGCCATCATTGACGATGAACTGATGAATCCAGCAGGCATTTACAAGGAGCGCTTGAGCCAATCCGCGCTGATTGCAGCGATGAATCGCGTTTCAGATGACGAAGCTCACAAGATCCGCGAATGGTTAGACCAGCGTGGCGTGCGCTTTGTTCTAGGATCAAACCCAGAAACAGACCTAACCAATGACCAGATTCTTGAGCAGTGCAAAATGTATATTGCTGGCGCAAGGATCGCCCACGCTTTCGGTTGCGATGCGATTGGTGTCCAATATCAGCAGGGTCTCAAGGATCTAGTTGCCGCTTCGGATCTCGCCGAGGGGCTGTGGAATAACCCAGATCGCCCGCCTATTTATGCAGAAAACAGCGACGAACCTAGCACTGAACTCTATGCAGGAAAAGCCCTGCCACATTTTAACGAAGTAGACGAATGTGCCGCCGTCGATCTGTTGGTAACGAACCGTGTCTGGACTGCCATGAACCTTGATCCATCGTCCACTTTACATGATGTCCGCTGGGGTGAACACTATACGGGTCAAGGCATTGACGATTTTGTCTGGGTGTTTGAGATTTCCGGCGCTGCGCCAGCGTCACATTTCATTAACGGCTATGCGGGGGCAGTCAGTGAACGCCAGCCACCGATGTATTTTCGGCTCGGCGGCGGGACACTGAAAGGCATCAGCAAACCCGGCGAGATCGTCTGGAGTCGCATCTATGTGATGTCGGGGGCGTTACACGTCGATCTTGGACGGGCTACAGTCGTCGAGCTTCCACAGGCAGAAAGCGAACGCCGTTGGCGCATGACCAGCCCTCAGTGGCCTATCATGCACGCTGTATTGCATGGCGTGAGTCGCGATCAGATGATGGCTCGTCACAAATCCAATCATCTGAATGTCGCGTATGCGCCTAGTGCCGAACAAGCCGATAAAGCACTTGCCGCCAAGGCGAGTATGTTTCAGGCGATGGGCATTCAGGTCAATCTGTGCGGAGATGTTCTAAAATAACCGTTAAAAGTGACAACTCCTTCTCTTTTACGAGAAGGAGTCGCCGCCAATCCCCTACTTGATCACGCGAAACGCCATATGCGTTACTCCCGGTGCATCCACGACCTGAATGCTTTCCAGTTCAATCGGCTCAATGCCGATATGCTCGAACAACCGGACACCACCTCCGAGCAAGACAGGCGCGACACCGATATGGATCTCGTCAAGCAGTCTGGCCTTGAGGCACTGTTGCGTGACGCTGGCGGTGGCGATAGAGACATCTTTGTCCCCAGCGGCTTGCTTGGCCTGCCGAATAGCGCTTTCAATACCGTCGGTCACGAAGGTGAACGGCGATCCTACTTTGACCCATTCCTGTGGCGGGGTGTGGGTCATGATAAAACAGGGCGAACCCGGTGGATTGCCGCCCCATGCGTGGGCAATATCGAACATTCGCCGTCCAGCGACCATTGCTCCGATCTTTTGAAATTCCGCCTGAAGCACTTCCGCGCTCTGCTTTGAAACCCGCAGCGGCGGCCCACCCGGTATGTTGATCTCGGTATCGCCGCTAAAGTACCACTTAAAAAGCGCTTCACCGCCTTCGCCTAGAGGGTGTTCAAGGCCATCATTTGGCCCCGCGACAAACCCATCCAGCGACATTGATATTCCTAGAATGACCTGTCCCATAGTATTTTTACCTTTCAATTGCTGGCGGGCATGGACGCGTCAAGAAACGGCATGACGACGGTTGCTAATGCAGGTGATGAGAAGATCGTGTAATGAGTAGTCGCAGGCAGGATAGCCAGCCGGGATTTCGACATGCCCGATCCATCCCAACTGCCATCGGCTTTGCCGCCGCCCAACAGCTCAAAGAATTCGACGGTGTGCGAAGTACGGACGCTATCTGCATCGCCCACCACAATCAGCGTTGGCGCTTTGATTGCCGCTACTCCTGCTGTCCAGTCATAATCCTTTCGCAACAGGTCGCCCATCTTGGTGAGCAGCACCACCCAATCGGCAATTTTGGGCGCGATCTGGGCGTAGAGGGCGTACATAGGAGTTTGCTTCATCGGCTCTGCCGCGGTTGCACCCATTTGCGACATGCCCGCCAGAATTTCTGGATACCAGCCATCGCGCTTGAAAGGGGTCGAAACAACGACCAGCTTGCGTACCAATTCGGGGTGGCGAATCGTCGTTTGCAGTGCGACTGCGCCGCCTAGCGAATAGCCCATCACGTCAGTTTGCTCGAAACCGAGTTGCTTGATCAGCGCGGCAACATCATCTGCCATCGCCTCAATCGTCAACGGGCGGTCAATGTCGGCGGTGCGCCCATGCGCCTGCAAATCGACCCCAATCACCTGTCGGCCTGCTGCCAGCATCGGCAGGACTTCACCGAACATTTCAATTGCACCGATACCACCGTGAAGCAGGATCAACGGTTCGCCGTTGCCATGCACTTCATAGTACAGATTGATCCCATTGACCAGCGCGTAACTACCATTCGAGACGGTGTTCATATCGATTTCTTTCCTCGTCTTGCTGGATATATTGCCGTTCATTTGACTCTAGTCATGGTCGATTCGTAGCCGCCGCCGGGATACACCCATGCACCGCTGTTGATGTTGCCATCGTCGCTCCACTGACCCTTATAATAGGCAGGTGATCCCTTATCGCCACCCCAAATCGTCAGCGTGGCATTGTCCACTTCGTAGGTGTAGTCAAAGGTATTGCCAGTGTTATCGAACCAATGTGATTTTATGTCCGTGCTTGGCTCTGTCGTGCCAAATTTTCGGTCATAGCCGATGATCTCGATGCCCTTGATATGGTTTCCGCCATGCACAAAATCGACACGCTGCATCAGGAAGAACCCGCCGTCCATCCACTCGAAGACAACTTGCCCATGTATATCCGGACCGGACACGTTCCACCTGCCGACGAGTTTATCCAACTGCTTCAATGCAGAATGGGGCGTGAGCGATTGTTCAATCATCTGAGAGGTAGTGCTATCTGTCATTTCACCGCTTCCTAAGTTGTACTTACACTTCGCATGGTTGGAAAGTGTGGACTAAAGCGTCGTCAGAAGCTCAGCCAAACGTTCCCAGCCTTCCGTTGCCCCGCGCTCCATTCCCTCACCGGTCATTGCATCGCGATCCGTAACCGACTGGAAGACAGAGGAGACAATCACAT
Source organism: Chloroflexota bacterium (assembly GCA_040007395.1). Lineage (GTDB taxonomy): Bacteria > Chloroflexota > Anaerolineae > Aggregatilineales > UBA2796 > DATGFK01. The sequence goes on along the minus strand of JBDTVG010000048.1, from coordinate 7,961 downwards.
TCGTTCTGCCATCGGGCAGCGCCTCGAAGCTGGCGGTTTCCAGCACCACATGCCCCGGTGTTCCCTCAAATTCAAACGTAGAGATAATCCGTTCGGGTGACTCAATCCCGTGATACACCCCATGAAAGGCAAACTCATTTTCCTCTGGATCGCGCTGGACGAATCGCCACAGACCGCCCGCTTTCACGTCCATCTTTTCCACGATAGTCGTCAAGTATTTTGGCCCCCACCACTGCGGAATATGCTCTGGTTGCGTATAAACCTTAAAAACGAGGTCACGCGGCGCGTCGAAGATCCGTGTCATCACGACTTCCTGTTTCCCCGGTTCAGCGATGAAATTCGTCTTATTCGTCTTGGTTATCTGTGTCATCTTTTTTCTCCTCTTGTAGTGCCTGCAAATAGTCATCCAAGCGATCAAATCTGGCTTCCCATAGTTGGCGGTAGGCTGTCAGCCACGTATCCAATTCGATCAGGGGTTCAAAGCGCAGTTCGTACCAGCGCCGTTGAGCATCCTGACGCACCTCGACCAACCCCGCCTCGCGTAGCACGCGCAGGTGCTTCGACACCAACGGTTGACTGAGCTTTAGCTGCTCGACCAGTTCGCCTACCAAGTGCGGCCTTTGGCGGAGCAAGTCCAAAATATCCCTGCGCGTTGGTTCTGCCAACACTTCAAAAATCGTTGACATAGAACAAGTGTACCATTTATATATATGCTTGTCAAGTTATATAACAATTATCGCATATAATTGTTTAGATAGACAGGTAGAATTGGATACCTATAGCGGGGCGCAATCGGAATTGGGATTAGGGGGAAAGATTAGGGGAGACTCTATGCGATCTCCCCTACAAAATACGAAGTGGCAGTTACGCTTGCTCTAAAGTAGCAATGTCGATTTTCTTCATTTTGAGCATGGCCTCTAACACCCTGCGTGATTTCTCAGGATCGGGGCTGCCCAAGAGTTGCCCTAACGCAGTGGGGACGATCTGCCATGACAAGCCAAATTTGTCTTTGAGCCAACCGCACTGGCTTTCCTCACCGCCGTCGGTGAGCTTTCCCCACAGTTCATCGACTTCGGCTTGTGTTTCGCAGTTCACGAAGAACGAGACGGCCTCGTTGAACTTGAATTCTGGCCCAGCGTTTAACGCCATAACTCTTTGTCCATCAAGCTCGAAAGTGGTGGACATGACCGTTTCGCCATTACGCGAAACATCGATAACCTTTGAATTCTTGAAGATGGAGGTATAAAAATTCATGGCCTCCTCCGCCTGAGTGTCGAACCACAAGAATGGGGTGATTTTTTGCATCGGGATCTCCTTAGCTATTGTTATTGAACGTTTATAGAACAAATGTATCATAATTCAAGGAGAAGATATTGTATGAAACGGCAAGCTATTCAGAGGTGCTCCAACTCAAGTGGCTCATGTGGGCGATTTGGGCAGGGGTGTATCCGACCCATTGCTTGAGTGCTTTAGTCAGATGCGGTTGGTCGAAGTAACCAGCCTCGTAGACGGTATCGAGGATAGTGCAGCCTTGCCGTAGCAGTGTGGCTGCCCGTTGAGCACGTTCGATCTGATGGATGTGCGTTTGTGTTAAGCCTGTGCTTTGCAAGAACCGATGGCGCACGGTGCGTGGAGATATAGCTTGTGAGTGACCTTGTAATACGGCGTTCACGACTGGATCGCGAACCAAAATCTCGTCGCGGACGAGCCGATCTACAAAGGTATCAGCATTTTCAAAGTCGGGGAACTGCCACGCAGATCCTTTTAGGTAAAAGGATTGACTAGCGGCTCTGGGCAAGGGAGTCTCTTTATCCAAAAAGCGCCTGACAGGCAGGTGGGGCATAAAGGTGCCGAGCTTAAACTTAATCCATAGAATCTCGGCGCTGTCGCCCCACGACACCACGCCAGCCGTCGCCAGTGACCCGACTACCAATAGCTGTACGTTGCCCTCATATTTCGTGATAACCATGTGCCAATGCGACTCGGCGGGACGAATAGTAGATCCCTCGCCGACAGTTCGACCTCGCGTAATGGTTTCCACATAAGGCGAGTCCGATAATCTATCCTCCGTGATAAAACCCATGCTAGGCTGTTCCTTTTGTGTTGACAAGGATTATTTCTCTGACTGAAGTGATCGACTTCATAGGTGGAATTCTACACGATGAAGTCACCCAAAGGTAACGCTCAGGATGATTTACGCAGAACTAGGAATTGTGATGCGTTTGCCATAAGATGCTTTGTGTGAACCCTGCAATGCACGGGCAAAATGTGATAAAATAGGGCGATCTGGAATATGCTCGTGATCCCCTACCCTAACACTGAATCGCGCACCAAGTGTATAATTTGTAGAGGTAGTGCTTCGCACAAAGGATAAGTGCTTATGTCAACCCAGACCACACAGCCTGTTCACCCAGAACCGCAAGACTTCCCAGAAGTACCGAGTTTGGATGAAGAGGATTTAGCGGCAGATGAAGCTGTAGACACAGCCACGGATTATGCCGTCGTTCCCAGCAACGGCGCGTATCCCGAACCGATGCCGCATGTCGAACATACGTATGCGCCCGAAGCATTCGTATGTGTGCGTTGTGGCTCGAAAAATCTGGCGGACGGTTATATCGTCGATTATGGCGAAAAATTCGAGCAGATCCACTTTGCACCCAAGCGTATTACCTTACGCTGGCTTAACTCGGTGCTGGCTTTACGCCCATGGCGCAGCCTTGCCAAGTTGGATGCAGTCGCGTGCCGTGACTGTGGAGCAGTTTTGCTCACAGTGAAACCCGAAGAACTCCGCAAAGCCGAACGTCGGCGCGGCTAGTCACCCAGCTTATCTCACTATAATGCTCCAGACGCTATCGTTCGTGCAAGAGTAGACGGTTCAGGATCGCGGCAACGACTAAAACCATGACCAAACCCAGACTTCGCTACGATCCCACCAATGATTTTTATACGGTGCTGGGGGTTCAGCCTTCCGCAGTGCCCACCGAGATTAACCGCGCCTACCGCCAACGCGCCAAAGAAGTTCACCCGGATCTGAATCGTGACCGCAGCAGTTGGGCACACGATCAGTTCCAGCGGGTGCGCGATGCCTACGATACGCTGACCGATCCGACCTTACGCACAGAATATGATGAGCGCCGCCGGGCCTATCTTCAGCCGTCGCCGGGGCTTGGCACCAGCCGAACGAGTTCATATACAGAGGCCAGTCGCGCAGCGTGGAAGCGACGACAGCGACGACAGCCACCGTATATTTTCCTGATCCCGCTGGTGCTGACGATTCTTTCGTGCTGGATGCTCAAGTTTTCGCAACCAGATAGCAACCCGCCTGTTGTCCAACCCGCCAATCCGGTGAGCACACTGAGTTCACCACTTGACTCAACTGCCTTTCCTGTTGCGGTTAGTAGTTCGCCATGTGCCAATCCCGATGTGTCCATCGATCAACCTACCGATGGCGCAACAGTCCGGGTTCCGTTCCGCATCAAGGGGCGAGCATCGGGCAAAGACTTTGCGAGCTATAGTATCCAGATTGCCTCAGCATCTCCCCGTCGGAACGGAACCGGGTTGCGATGGTATACACTGATCTCCGAGGTCTCCCAACCCGTTGAAGATGGGATGCTGCTTGCTCAGGCCGATTCCTTACTACTTACAAATTGGCACGGTGACTACACTTTGCGCTTGGTAGTGCAATCCAACGATGGCAATTCGCTACTGCCCTGCAACATATTGATCCATCTCAACCCGCTACTAGACGATTATTTGGTGCTGCCCTCCGCCCGATAAATGCACATTACGCAAACAGGACTACCCTTTTTTAGGGGTTGTCATTGCCAATTTGAAGGTAAACGTGCTATCGCCCTACGGCATACTCTCAACAGTGAGCAATCCGGCTGCAAATCGACAATCGCTTTCGAAATCGAAGCCCTAACCCTGTGCCGCGCACTTGGCCTTCGTTTGCCCGGAAAAACGGATTGAAAATCTGAGCCAGATGTTCGGTGGCAATGCGTACTCCTGTATCGCGCACATGGATTTCTGTAGGTGGTATATCGTTCACCGTGTGCCTCACCCAATAATAAAATTGACTACATCAATGCAAATTATATGCTAAATCGAGGGAAATTCTGTCTCAATGAAAACTCAATACACGCTCGTATCTAAATTATTGCTCACATTAATTGACTTAATACTGTGCTTCACGTAAAATTATAGTACAAGACTTTTATATATAATCTGGCTTTGTCCGATGTACGAGAATTTTCATATATGATCTGCCCATATTGTGGCAAACAAAACATGCCGGGGCTACTTCTGTGCGAACACTGTGGACGACAACTAATCACGCTTTCCGATCTGGCGCGACACCAGACCCGCAGCTTCGCAACTATCAAGTCGCCTACCGCACCACTTAGCTATCCCAAACCGGGGACTGGCTACTTACACCAGTCACGTTTTGTGACCCTTGATTTGCTCGATGTGAATAAAAAGCTTACCCGCAAAACCGAAGGGCATATTCTATTGGGACGTGCCGATCCTAGCTCCGGGTGGCAGCCCACCATTGACCTAACCCCCTATGATGCAGCCGATAGAGGCGTGTCACGCAACCACGCCGATCTGTTCTTTGAAAGCGATCAGGTATTTGTGCTAGAAATGGGCAGTGTCAACGGGACGCGGGTCAACGGGATCGCTGTGCGGACAGGCGAAGCTCACCAGATCCACGACGGGGATCTGATAGAACTTGGCAAATTACGCCTAAAAGTTTACTTTATCTAACCCGTTGACCGATCAAGGTTATTGCAGGGCTTGAGCACAACCTTTATGCCTTTGAAAATGTAAACCTTGCAGAGATCCTCGCCAAAAAACGTGGCCTAATATATAGGCAAGCCACGTTTTTTCGCTGCTAGTCACTTGCACCGCCTGCCTAAATGTAGTACTATGTTTATTATCAGAACGAAGGTTCTGTTTTAACTCTTAAGTGTAAGGAGAATCGATTATGCAAGGCTACTGTGTAAAGTGTAAGGCAACTCGCGAGATGAACGACGTAACCTATGCGACAGCCAGCAACGGACGCACCATGGCAAAGGGAACTTGCCCGGTGTGCAGCACCAAGATGAACAAATTTCTCTCGGCAGAAGAAGCCAAGAAACACGCCAAATAGGCTGTCTCTTGTCTTCGGCCTGTACTCAAATTTGATTAATCCAAGTAAACGGCGACTCGCAAGGTCGCCGTTGCTGTTATACGGCGAAATGTGACTGAGGATAGGTTATCATGCCTTAGCAAATACTCGCGCAGTTTAGCGATCCGCTGGTATAGTAGTCTGCGGTTGATCTATCACTCATGCACCCTACTTTTGATAAACGTTTATTGTGTTGGGCAGTAGGATTATTATGACAGAGAAGAAACCTACATCGCTTCAACAAGCTGTACCGCAACTCCCGTTGCGACCCCAGACGCAGACCGCCGCCATTATTGCGCTGCTGTTGGTGATGGCGATCATCATTGGATCACTGTATCTGGCACAGGCAACGACGACTGCCACGATAGGCCAGCAGCGTTTCCAGCTTTCGGCAACCCGCGACTATTTGCAACGTGCCAATGAGGACATCGCCGCCGACATCGCGCTGCGCCGCAACATCTCAACGCTGCGAGGTCGCGCTCAAGCGTTGGGCTTTGTTCCGGTTGGCTCAGACCGTCTCGACTATCTGGTGATCAACGGTTATTCTCCGGTGCGGGCAACGGCGACTCCCGAAGTTACCGCCGAACCGAAATATGTGTACGATGAAACGTTCAACGGCTTTGCCCAGCAGCAGTGGAATACGCTGGTTAAGCAGTTCGAGGCGTGGGCAGGCCGACCTACCCCCGCGCCATAATGGGAGTCTAATTAAATGAAAGCGACTCTTAACCGCCGATTGTCGATGCTCACCGTTATATTGGTTGTGATTGGCGGCCTGTTGCTGCTACGGATCGCTTCGTTTCCGTTCCAATCTGAGGCAGCGACTTATCTGGAAAACGAGGGCAACAGCAGCTATCACCAACTGCGCGACCTGATCCCGGATCGGGGACGAATCTTTGATCGGAATGGCGAACTGTTAGCAGGCAACCAGATGCAGTATCGGATCTCGGTTAGCCCCAACTACATCACCGATAAGGTCAAAGCGGCGCACGATCTGGCGCTTGCACTGGGCGATGATGAAGCACGGATCTTCAAACTGATCAATAACGACTCGCAGTATGTACTACTGACTGGCCCCGTAGAAGCCGACGTAGCCCAGAAAGTCGCCAAGCTGAATTTGCTCGGCGCGAACTCTGAACCTGTACCGCAGCGCATCTATCCGCAGGGCAGCCTTGCTGCACAGATTATCGGCTTTGTCGGCGGCGATGGGGATCTCCGGCGCGGCTATGTTGGTATAGAAGGCGGCTACAATTCCGATCTTGCCGGACAGGTGCGCGGCGTAACCAACAGTGCCATCCCATTTGAAGTAAATCAGAGCGATCTCCCGCCGCCGGGACGCGATATTGTGCTGACGATTGATCGCAGCATTCAGTATCTTGCCGAAACGGAACTACAAGATGCTATCACTAAATACGGCGCGACCAGAGGCAGCCTGATCATTATGGACCCGCGCAACGGCGAGATTTTGGCGATGGCCTCGTACCCGACCTTCGATCCCAACTCCTATTACAAGGTCAACGCCGACGATATGCGTAATCCGGCGGTCAGTGACCAATATGAGCCGGGGTCAGTGTTCAAGATCGTTACTGGGTCGGTAGCTTTGCAATCCGGCAAAGTCACACCCGACTGGACATACTATGACGGTAGCCCCTATATTGTCGGTGGACGGGCCATTTACAACTGGGATCGGGCGGGACATGGGTCGCAGAATTTTGTGGATGTGTTCGTGCATTCGTGGAATATCGGGACTTCGCATCTTGCCGTAGAAGCAATGGGCGCAACGATCTTCTACAAAGGGCTGTACGATTTTGGAGTCGGACAGCGTACCGGCATTGATCTGGAAGGTGAAGCCTCCGGTGTTTTCCGCAAACCCGGCGACATTTATTGGAGTGACGCAGACCTTGCCACGAACAGTTTTGGGCAGGGGATGGCGGTTACACCCTTGCAAATGTTGACCTTCGCTAATGCGATTGCCAACAAGGGACAGATCATGCAGCCGCATATCCGTCTCAAAACCATCGAAGGCGGTCATGTGATCCCGGCGATTCCGATTGCGGGGCGTACCCCAATCTCGGCGCAAACTGCGAAGATCATGACCGATATTATGGTTAAAGTCGTCAAGCCGGGAGGCGAAGGTCTCAAGGCTGCTGTACCGGGCTATACCATCGCAGGCAAAACCGGAACCGCCCAGATCCCTTGTGCAAGCTGTGCCGAAGGCTATGAACCAGAACTGCAAAATGCGACCTTTCTCGGCTTTTTGCCCGCCGACGAACCCCGCGTTAGCATCTTGATCAAGCTCGAAAAGGTCAGTAATAAATATGCCAGCGAAACCGCTGCACCTGCCTTTGCCAAACTGGTCAAGCGCCTCGTGGTGATCATGAATATTCCGACTGATGACCAACGCCGCGCCCTTCAAGCACAGGGCGGAACCACTGTAGAGATTGGCGGAAGTTAGCGCGATGACACCCTATAACGATTGCCGACAGACACTATGATTGTTAACCCGCTTCCTTTTGCCCTGACCCTCGGTGGTGTAACTTTTCTCCTGACCGTGATCTGGGGTGGCCCGCTGGTCGAGATCTTGCGACGACTCAAGATCGGTCAGAGCCAGCGCGCCGACAGCCCCGAATGGCAGAAGTCCAAAGAAGGTACGCCCACGATGGGTGGCCTATTGATCATAGTGCCAGTGTTCTTGATCACGTTGGGGCTGAATGTGGTGAACCTTTTGCGCCCCGCTACCGCCGCACGAGTAACGGGAGCCAGTATTCTGCTGCCACTCTTTATTCTGGTTGGCTAC